>JAHFDE010000104.1 GCA_023249165.1 Candidatus Methylomirabilota bacterium
AAGCGACCCTGGAGGACGGGGAGGCCGAAGTAGTCCTGAAAAGCGACGAGGGTGGTGGCGATGACGAGGACGAGAAATCCCCAGGAGAGGCTGAGATGCATGACCCCTGAATACCGCTCTGTGGCGATCTGTCGTTGCAGGAGGGCCTGGGACACAAAGGCCTTCAGGCGCTCCTTCAGCTGACCAAGCCGTACCCCCTTCCTGCCCAGCAGGAGAGCACCAAAGCGTCGATAGCACCCGTACAGGAAGACAGCGAGGAAAGGCAGGAGCAGAACGTAGAGCAGCAGGTGTTCCGGGATGTTCCAGTAGATCTCCCGCGAGGCGATGCGCTCCATGCTTCAACTCCCCATGAGCTCCCGGCACTTCGCAATCAAGGGAGGGAGAATGGCCTTGTAATCGCCCACGATCCCCAGGTGAGCTACCTTGAAGATAGGGGCCTCCGGATCGGCGTTGATGGCCACAATGGTCTTGGCGCCGCTGATCCCCGCCACATGTTGGGTCGCACCCGAGATGCCCACGGCGATATACAGATCCGGGCTGACGGTCTTGCCCGTCTGGCCGACCTGCATCGATGAGGGAACCCACCCGGCATCGGTAGCAGCCCGGGACGCCCCCACCGCCCCCTTGAGGACGCGGGCTAACTGTACCAGGAGGGTAAAGCCCTCGGGCCCTCCGAGTCCACGGCCACCGGAGACCACCGCCCGCGCATCCTCGAGCTTGACCCCTGTCGTCTCCTCCTGGACCCGTTCTACCATCCGGGTGCGGGCCTGAGCCAGATCGAGGGAGATCTCGACCGGGATCTCTTTGCCCTTCGGCTTACCCGCGGGTGCAGCGGGATCGAGGGTCCGGGGCTTCAAGGTGACCACCACGGGAAAGCGCTTCGGAATGATGACTGCCGCCGCCTTGCCCCCATACGCGGGGCGTGTGAAGCGCGGCATCTTTTCGGAGCCCTCGATGTCGATCTCGATCACGTCGGTGACGATGCCTGCCTTCAGGCGAAAGGCAAGGCGAGCGGCGAGGTCCCGGCCCAGGGAGTCTCCGGACAGCAGGAGAACCCGGGCACCGGCGGTCTGGGCGATCCGCTGGAGCGCCAGCAGGTACAGATCCGCCTGATACTCCTTCAGGAGCGGATGATTGGCCCGGTAGACGGCTTCGACCCCGTAACGGTACAGCGACGCCGCATCCCCTGGCCCCAGAAGTCCGACAGAGACACCTTCCTGAAGCCCACCCGCGAGTCTCTGCGCGCCGGTCAAGAGCTCCAGCGTCGAGCGGGATGGGATCCCGTTCTCGATCGTGCCGAGGACGAAGATACCGGGCATGGCTAGATGGCCTTCCGCTCGCGGAGTTTCGTGATCAGGGTCGCGACCTGCTGCGCCGGCTCGCCGTCCAGCAGCTCACAGCGGGACTCTCGACTCGGAAGCGTGAGCTGCTGAACTTCTGTTCGCATGGCCGCCTTCCCAATATCGCCGGCCTCGACGCCCAGGTCGGCGGCCGACCACGTCGGGATCGATCGCCGGGAAGCCGTCATGATGTCCTTGACCTTCGGATACCTGGGGACATTCGACTCGTGACTGAGGATGGTGAGCAATAGAGGTGGCGCGCCCTCCCAGATCTCGTAGCCCTCCTCCACGACGCGCCGCATGCGCAGCCGGCCGTCCTGCGCCTCCACCTGGGCCACAAAGGAGACGCACGGGATATTGAGCGCCTCGGCCAGGATGGGACCCACGGTCCTGTCGGCCCAGTCCCCGGACTCACAGCCGCACAGGACCAGATCAGGGGTGCCGAGTTTCTGTATCCCGCGGGCCAAGGCGGCGGCGAGGCCGAAGGCATCCGATCCGTCGAGGGCGGGGTCGCTGATCAGGGCGGCCTCGTCCGCTCCCATGGCGAGCCCTTTGCGAAGCGCGCTGATCGCCGACGGCTCCCCCGCGCTGACCACCGCGACCGTGCCCCCCGTTTTCTCCTTGAGCGTGAGGGCGACTTCCAGCGCATTCTCGTCATACGGGCTGATGACGAGGGGGTGGCCATTCGCCCGCTGCCGTTTGGACTCCGCATCGATGCGGAACTGACTGGCGGGAAGCTCCGGGTCGATGATCTGCTTGACACAGACGACGATGCGCATCACGTCCCCGATTCTTCCAGGGGCTATCCCAGGAGATGTCCGGCGATGACCAGCCGTTGAATCTCTGAAGTCCCTTCGTAGATCTCGGTGACCTTCGCGTCCCGGAAGTGGCGCTCGACCGGGTAGTCGGTGATATACCCGTATCCCCCGTAGATCTGGATGGCCTTGGTGGTCACCCACATGGCGACCTCCGACGCAGAGAGCTTGGCCATGGAGCCCTCCTTGGTGTATGGGGCCCCGCAATCCCTCAGAGAGGCGGCCCGGTAGGTGAGGAGACGGGCGGCATCGATGCGGGTCGCCATATCCGCGAGGAGGAACTGGATGGCCTGAAAGGCAGCGATGGGCCTTCCGAACTGGACGCGGCCCCGGGCGTACTCGAGAGAGGCCTCGAGGGCGGCCCGGGCGATTCCGACCGCCTGCGCGGCGATCCCGATCCGGCCTCCATCAAGAGAGACCATGGCGATCCTGAAGCCCTCGCCGATCTCTCCCAGGAGGTTCTCTCGGGGGACGCGGCACTGCTCGAAGAGGAGCTGACACGTGCTGCTGCCCCGGATCCCCAGCTTGCTCTCCTCCTTGAGCACCTGAAATCCCGGCGTCCCCTTCTCGACGATCAGGGCGGAGATCCCCTTGTGCTTGAGGTGGCGGCCGACCGTGGCGAACACGATGGCGATATCCGCCTCTTTCCCGTTCGTGATGAAATTCTTGGCTCCGTTCAGGACGAAGTGATCGCCCTCGGCCAGCGCGGTGACGCGCAGATTGCCCGCATCGGAGCCGGCGTCGGGCTCGCTCAGGCAGAAACAGCCCAGCTGCTCACCGCGGGCGAGAGGGATCAGGAAGCGTCGCTTCTGCTCCTCATCGCCAAACTTATAGATGAGGTCGCAGACCAACGAGTTATTGATCGACATGATGACCCCCGTGGAGGCGCAGGCGCGGCTGATCTCCTCGATGGCGATGACATAGCAGATCGTATCCGCGCCCGCTCCGCCATACTCCGCCGGGATGGCGACCCCCATGAGGCCGAGCTCTCCCATCATCCTGATCGTCTGGGCGGGGAAACGCGCCTCTGCATCGACGGCGGCGGCCCGGGGCGCCACCTCTTTCTCGGCAAAGTCCCGGACCATGTCCCGGAACATCTCCTGCCGTGGGCTCAACCCGAGATCCATGCCCGTCCCCGTCTATCTTCCCTTAAAGCGGGGCTCCCGCTTCTCGAGGAAGGCGCTCACCCCTTCTGTCTTGTCCTCGGTGCCAAAGCAGAGCGCACAGGCCTTTGCCTCGAGCGCCAGTGCCCGCTTGAGATCGAGGTCCGCCCCCTCGGTGATAGCCCTCTTGGCGGATCCGATCGCACCCGCCCCCTTGCGGGCGATCTTTTCGGCCATCTTCCTCGTCCCGGCCATGAGCTCTGGGGCAGGGAAGAGCCTGTTCACCAGGCCGATCCGGTACGCCTCCTGCGCGTCGATCATCTCGCCAGTATAGATCAATTCTTTCGCCCGCGTAGCTCCAACACGACGGGGGAGGCGCTGGGTCCCGCCCGCCCCCGGGATGATCCCCAGGTTCACCTCCGGCAAGCCGAACTTCGCCGTTTCGGCCGCATAGATCATGTCGCAGGCCATGGCCAGCTCACAGCCGGCGCCCAGCGCATACCCGTTCACGGCGGCCAGGACCGGCTTCTTCAGCCGCTCGATCCGATTCATCACGGCCTGGGCCTCTTTGAGAAAGCCCAGGGCCTCTCGCGCGCCCATGTCCTTGAAGGCAGCGATATCTGCTCCGGAGGCAAAGGCCTTCTCACCGGCGCCGGTGAGAATCAGGGCATGGATGGCGGGATTGCCTTCGGCTCGGGTCGCGGCCTGCAGGAGCTCCCGAAGGAGCGCCAGGCTCAGGGCGTTCATGACCTTCGGGCGGTTGAGCGTGATGGTGGCAATCCCGGAAGCCGCCTCGTAGACGAGATGTGCGTACTCCACGTCGCTAGCCCTTCTCGTAGGTGTAAAACCCCCGCCCACTCTTTCGCCCCAGATACCCCGCGTCCACCATCTGGACCAGCAGGGGGCAGGGGCGGTACTTGGGATCGCCGATCCCCTCGTACAGCGTCCGCATGACGGCCAGGCAGACGTCGAGGCCGATCAGATCGCCGAGCGCCAGGGGGCCCATCGGGTGGTTGGCCCCGAGCTTCATCACGGTGTCGATGGCCTCCGCCGTTCCGACCCCCTCCATCAGAAGATAGCACGCTTCGTTGACCATGGATGCGAGGATGCGGCTGGAGATGAAGCCGGGACTGTCGCGGACCTCAACCGGCGTCTTCCCGAGTCGCTCTGCCAGCTGGCGCGTAGCCGTGACCGTCTCGTCGGCCGTGGCGAGCCCGCGGATCACCTCGACCAGCGCCATCAGCGGGACCGGGTTGAAGAAGTGCATGCCGATGACCTGGGATGGCCGGGAGGTCGTCGAGGCGATTTTTGTAATGGGGAGCGAAGAGGTGTTGGTGGCCAGGATGACTTCGGGTCTCGCTATCCGGTCTAGGTGCTGAAACAGGGTCCGCTTGACGGCCAGGTCCTCGGTGACCGCCTCGATCACAAAGTCGGCGGCGGAAAGATCCGAAGGGGTGATCGTGAGGGTGAGCCCCTTGAGCATCTCTGCCTTTTCGTCCTCGCCGAACTTTCCTCTCCTCACTCGCTTGGCAAGGCCTGCCGCAATATGCTCTCGGGCCCGCTTCAGGATTACCTCTTCCAGGTCGTGCAGGAGGACCTGCATTCCCGACTGCAGGACCACCTGGGCGATGCCGTGACCCATGGTCCCCGCCCCGACCACGCCGATGACCTTAATGTCCGTCCTCAGCGCTACTTCGCTCGTCATTGTTCATCCATTACTTTAATGAGGGAACCTTCGGTTCGACGGGAGGGCTTTTTGACGCTTGAGTGATTCATGATCCCCCAAGGACCAGATCCGTGACCACGAAAAGATGCCCTGGTAGATCAGATAATAGAGGATAGGCTGCAGGGAGATTGATCGAGCGCGCATTCGACCGCCCTGATACCAAAGATGCGGGAAGGGAAGCGCCTATGTCAAGAGTTTTTCTCCCACCATTCCTCCGGGGTGGTTCTCCCTCCGCCGCCTTTCGTACTCTCCTTCTCTCTCTCCTTGCGCGTCCGTCTGGGCTGCGACCGCTTGAGGCCACGACGCTCCTCCCGCTCGTACCACGCCTTCGGGTTGTGTCCCTTTCGATGCACCTGTCTCACCCCCTTTCTTTGTGATTCACGCGTCGCAACCGCTTTGCAAGACCCAGACCAAGCCATCAATTTCCTATTAAAAGAAAAGGCCAAGTGTCCGAATCTCGGCCTGACACTTGGCCTGCATATCCGTTGGGATGAATCGACCTATTTCCCTCCGGCGATGGCAGGAACGATGGAAACCCGGTCTCCGGGTTTCAGCGGGGTCGCGGTCCCCTGGAGGAATCGGATATCCTCTTCGTTCACGTAGACATTAATAAAGCGCCGGATGTCCTTCCCCTCACAGAGCCGTTCTTTCAACCCTGTGTAACGCCCCTCCAGGTTGTCGATCAGCTCCCGGATAGAGCTCCCTTCTGCTTGAACCTCGGCCTGTCCGTTGGTCAGGGTCCGGAGGGGTGTCGGAATCCGGACGAGAACGCTCATGCTTGTCTCCCTCCCCTATCCACGACGGGTGCTCGAAGCCCTGGAAACGACATCGGCCCCGAGACCCGGTCGTTCGGCGATCACCGCGTCAAACGATTTCAAAGTCGGCTTGATAGAAAGAGGTGGCTTGAGGACGCCTCCCACCACCTCCTGTGTCTTGAGCCCGTTTCCGGTGATCGAGAGCACGATGCTCTCGTCGCGGGGGATGACGCCTGTCTCGAGGAGCCGCTTGGCGGCGGCCACCGTGACCCCACCGGCGGTCTCGGTGAAGATCCCCTCGGTCGCGGCGAGGAGGGCCATCCCATCAATGATCTCTTCGTCGCTGGCGTCCGCGGCGTACCCCTGACTCTCCTCGACGGCCTTGTACGCATAGTATCCGTCCGCCGGGTTGCCGATGGCGAGCGATTTGCAAATCGTGTTGGGGCGGACCGGGCGGATGGTCTCGGACCGGTTGCGAATGGCCGTCACGATGGGACTGCTTCCCGCTGCCTGGGCCACATGCATCCGGGTGGCACAGTCCGGGATCAATCCCAACCCGTGAAACTCCTTGAGCCCCTTCCAGATCTTCGTGACGAGTGACCCACCGGCCGCGGGGACCACGATATGTCGGGGCGTGCGCCAGCCGAGCTGCTCGACAATCTCGTAGCCGAAACTCTTGGACCCCTCCGCATAGTACGGCCGGATGTTGATATTCACAAAGGCCCAGCCATATTTGTCGGCCACCTCGCTGCAGAGGCGGTTAACCTCGTCGTAGTTGCCGTCCACGGCCACCAGCACCGGGTCATAGATCAGGGTGCCGACGATCTTTCCCTGCTCCAGGTCGGCCGGGATAAAGACGAAACTCTTGAGCCGCGCCTCGGCCGCATGGGCGGCGACGGAGTTGGCCAGGTTTCCTGTCGAGGCGCAGGCGACCACGGTGAAGCCGAATTCCATCGCCTTGGTCACCGCGACCGCCACCACCCGATCCTTGAAGGAGAGGGTGGGATGGCAGACCGCATCGTTCTTGACGTACACCTCCTTGGCCCCCAAGGCGTCGCCCAGGTTCCTCGCCCGGATCAGGGGGGTCATGCCGCAGTGGCTCCCCACCGGCCGCTCCTCTGCGACAGGGAGCAGGTCGCGATACCGCCACATGCTCGGCGGGCCGGCCTCGATCCGCTTGCGCGTGACGGTCTTCTGCAGGCTCGCGTAATCGTACTCGACTTCGAGCGGGCCAAAGCAGAATTCGCAGACATGCAGCGGCTCGGCCGGATAGGGGCGACCGCACTCGCGGCACTTCAGCCCTTTGATCTTTGCCATCGAACCCTCCTGGTCGCGGCTACTCCCGCACTTCCTTCACCGTGATCCCGAGACCGGTGAGATAGTTCAATCCCTTCTTGAGGTCCTCCTCCTTGCCGGAGAAATCGACGAGCACCTCGCCGGTCGTCTCGGTGACCCGGGCCTTCCGGATGTTGGGGACCAGCTTGTAGTCCTTCGCCACCCGGTACAGCACCGGCTCTTTGATGAGCTTTGAGGGGTATGTCAACGACCATCGTCGCGTGGCCATAGTCGTTCACTCCAAAAAAAAGCCCCTTCTCTGTATGAGAAGGGGTGCATGACCTCTGCGCATCCACCCTCTCATCTCTCACCCCGAAGCGCCAGATCGGGATGTAGGAGTTGGCACGTCTTCCCGCCGACGAGGTCGGCGGGACCGTTGCCGCGGCTTCCTAGGGCCTGTCCCTCAGCCGCTCTTGATGAGAAGTGAACTTCTATTCAATTGTCGCTCTATAAGACCAAACGCCTCCGGGGCTGTCAAGCAAAAAACTCAGTGCACCACATCCTGCTCGATGGGGCCGACGATGACCCCCTGCTCCTCGAGCCACCGGATCCCTTTTTCGAGCTGCTCCGCGTCCCCTTCCAACTCGGCCATCAGCCAGCCCATCCCTTCGGTGTAGTCGGCCTGGCGGATGTTGAAGACGAGGTCGAACCGCTCGCACGTCTGCCACAAGAGCGGCTCGTCCTTGAGCTT
>JAHFDE010000105.1 GCA_023249165.1 Candidatus Methylomirabilota bacterium
CTCCGTGCAAGGAAACGAGGCACGGATCGCGCCTCGGTTTCCCAGGCCGTCGCCCGCCGAGGGGCCCCGCCGCTCCCGGCAATGTCGCTCGGGGCCTGCAGGTGCTGTTGCGGGTGCGGGAGCCCCTGGCCGAACGCAAGCCAGTTTCCGCGTGCCTCAGGATTTTATCCACTCGCCGGCTCGGGGGTGGCGGAGGCCGACGCCCGGCTGCCCGCAGGAGAATTTCGCAACCGATTATCCCCAATAAATGGCGCGTTAATTCTCCGAGGACGGACGGGCGAGGCCTTCGACAGGACCCGCAGAGCCGGTGGATTCGTTCAGCGTGTGGGTGAGATCAGCGTGAGTGGTCATGTTGACCGATCTGGGGAGCGAGAGAGGGGAGGACGTGAGACCATGAATGGATGCGCAGGATTCGACCCGGCAGGGGGCCCTGATTCCATGGTTGGTCATAGAGCAGGACACGATCGCAGACCGCTGCCGCCGCGACCGCGACCTCGTACTCATCCTCCAACAACACATCGAGCTTGAGCCGCGTGACGGCCAGGCGCTTATGGAGCGGTGCGTCGAGTCCGTCCCGGTCCTCGATCGCTTCAAAGAACCGGGAGAGCCCCCGCTCCTCCATCCACCGCTCGGTGATAGCCCGATCCCGCCTGGGCCGTCCGGTGATGATAAAGAGGCGATGACCCACCCGATGGAGCTCTTCGATTCCCTCCCTCGCGCCGGGCAGGAGGCGACGGGAACCCAGGAAGTCGGCCCGATAGAGCTCCTCGAAGAAGGCTGCAATTGCGTCGGCAGGGATCTCGGGGTGGCGCCGGAAGATCTCCCATCGCGCCTCGGTCACCGGAACCTTCAGCCCAAACCGCCGGTTGAAGGCATCGAGGAACTCGGGCAGGGAATGGGTCATCACATCGTCGATGTCAATCCCAATCCTCATATTCGTTCACCGTTGACCGATGACCGTCTCTCTCCAAAAGGGCGAGGGGGGATGGGCCTGGACCCGGCGGAACCTGGTTTGCGGTCGGCCGGGGTCCCGCCGCCGGAGCGAAGCGCAGGTGGGGGTGGCCATCCTGGTGCCCCACGATTCGTTCGGCGCGGAAGTACGAGGTTGCACCAGACCGACCCATGGAATTGTTCCGCCGGGGAAGACCCACTCCCCGAGCCCTTGCTCATCGGTCGTCGGACTTCGGCGAGCCCTTCGACGTGCTCAGGGCGGGGCATTCGACTGAGCTCAGCCGAAGTCTGAGCCACGTCGAACCGCTCAGTCGAGCCGTCAACTCCCCTCAGTCCCCCAGGCGCTCGGACAGATCTCGCGGAAGGCGCAGTAGCCGCAGGCCATGTAGCTCGGCCTGGGGGTGAAGTCCCGGGCCCGGATCCCCGCCGCGACCTCCTTGATGACGCCTGCCGTCTCATCGATCGCCTCCGCGTTCTTCTCGGCGACGCCGATCAGCCCCGACTCGAGGAAATGCAGCTCCACCCGGGTCGGGATCTGCCCCAACATATGCCGGTAGGCCAGGGCGTAGATCTCGAGTTGCAGGCTTTCGCGCGCCCGGCGCTTCGCCTCCTTGGGCTCGCGGACATCGGACGACTTATAATCAATGATGACCGCCTCATCTCCCCGCACATCGACCCGGTCCCAGCGCCCGATGACCCGGTCCCGCCCCAAGGTAAAGCCGAACTCCTTCTCGATGAAGGTGGGAATCGTCCCGGTGGCCTCCTCCCGATCGAAAAATCGCCTGAGGGTTTGTCGGCCCGCCTCAAGACGCTGCTCCTCATGGTCGCGGGAGAGAAAACCGCGACTGACCCAGGAGCCCTCAAAGACCTCCCAGAGCGCCTCGAGCGTCATGTGCTGCCCCCGCATCTTCCCGCGGAAATAGGCCTGGACCGCGTCATGGAGGGCCTTGCCATAAATCACGGTGTGGTGCTCGCGAATGGGCACCCGGAGGACCTGCGCGTACTTGTACTTGAGGGGGCAGGTCCGGTAGTCGTCCACGCTGAGGGTGCTCAGGGTCAGGATCGCCTCAGGGGCCATGGGCTCGATCACACCCGATCCCTCCCCCACCGGGGGGGCGAAGCGCGCGATCACCTCATCCGGCGAGGCCCGGAAGGCGGCCTCTGCCGGCGTCGGCTGATCCAGCGCCTCGAGGACGAAGGGGCTCACCTTCTTCGGCCGCCCGGTCCCGGCGTCCCGGTGCGAGGTGAGATGCAGCTCGTCCTTGGCCCGCGTCATGCCCACATAGAAGAGCCGCCGCTCCTCCTGCAGGCGCACATCCCCTTCGGGGATCCGATCCTTGATGAGCGCTGCCGGCAGCTCGATGGGATCGCGTCTCCCCCGGTTCGGGAACCGATCAGCCGTGAGCGCGACCAGGAAGACCACGGGAAACTCCAACCCCTTGGCCCTGTGGACCGTGAGAACACTGACCGCATCCGTGTCCACATCCGCCTCGGCCACCGGCGGGTCCTCACCGGCCTCGAGGAGCTTCTCCTGGTACTCGGCGAATTGCGTCACCCGATCGAGCCGCGCGACGTCGCCGAACCGCTTGACCTTTTCGAAGAAGCGGGCGATGTTCTGCACCTGGATCTGGCTCGCGACATCCTGTGCCGCCATGAGCCGCTTCAGCACCCCGCTCTCCATCAGGAAATGGTAGAGGACCTCGCCGGTGCGGAGCCGCTGGGCCCTCCGGACATACTCCTCGAGATCCCCGAGGAGCTTCTGGATGGTCGCCAGTCCCTCACCCGAGAGGTCATGGAGTCCGGCCCCCTCGACATTCGTGAGGACCCAGAAGAGGCTGCGGTTCGTCCGGCGGGCCGCGGCGCTACACCGCGCCAGATCCAGCGGGGGCACGCGATACAGATCGCTCGCCGCCAGGTGGTAGAGGGACTGGTTCTCCTCCGGATCCGCCACCACCCGGAGGAACGCCATCAGCAGACGGATCTCCTCCCGGGCGTAGAGACCATGCGCGCCCGAGAAGCGCCACGGCACCCCCTTCATATTCAGGGCCCGCAGGAAGGGATCGGCGTCGCGGTTCGTCCGAACCAGAATGGCCATGTCCCGATACCGGTACCTCCCGGAGCGCGCCTTGGCCTCAATCAGCTCGGCGACCCCGTCCGCCTCGCTCCCTGCCGTGTCGTAATGGCGGTGCTCCACCGGACGCCCCTCCCCGCGAAGGGCGCGAAGATATTTGTCCACCCCCCGCCGCACCTCCAGGCGTTCGGGGTCATTGTGGCGGATGAGACGGTACGCGGCATCGAGGATCGCCTGGCCCGAGCGGTAATTGTCGTTGAGCACCACCACGGCCGCCTGGGGATAGGCCTCGGTGAAGCTCAAAAGATTGCTCACCGCCGCTCCTCGGAACTTATAGATCGACTGATCGTCATCCGCCACCACGGTGAGATTTCCCTCCGGACGGGCGAGCGCCTTCAACAGCTCCCACTGGGCATAGTTGGTGTCCTGAAACTCGTCCACGAGAATGTAGCGGAATCGACTCCGGACCTCGGCGAGGATCGCGGGATGCTCTCGAAAGAGTCTGAGGGCCAGGACGACCTGATCCCCGAAGTCCACCCGCCCCTCCCGGGCCATCAGCTCCTGGTACTTCTGATACGTCAGGGCGATTTCCCGCTGGCGCCGGGCCTCTTCCTGCAGGCGGGCATCCTCTGGGTGCGCGCGTGCCCGCTCGGCGAGCCGTTCGGCAAGCTCAAGGTACTCCGCCGTACTCACCTCCTCATCCTTGGCCCGGCTGATGAGGGTGAGGATCCCATCGATATATCTGGTCGGGTCTCCCAGGGGACGATAGTACGCGAGGGGAAATTCGAAGAGGCGTTCCCGAAAAAAGACCGCCTGCTCGGGGCGGGTGAGGACCGTGAAGTCGGGGTCGAGACCGAGCGCGAGCGCCTGTTCGCGAAGGACGCGATCGCCGAAGGCGTGAAAGGTGCTGATCCACACCTCCGCGTAGCCGTACGGGACCAGGAGATCGACCCGCTCCTCCATCTCACCCGCTGCCTTGTCCGTGAAGGTGAGGGCGAGGATCTCGCTCGGCCGGGCCCGCTTGGCTGCGATCAAATAGGCGATGCGGCGGGTGAGGACTGTCGTCTTTCCGGTCCCCGCGCCGGCTACGATGAGGAGGGGCCCCTCCTGGGCGGTGACCGCCCGCACCTGGTTCGTATTGAGTCCATCGAGGATGGCCTCGACCGGCGGGGAAACCGGCATCGGCGTGGGTGGGATCTTGGGGGCCCCTCGCATCTTCTCTCCGTCCGGGTGAGCGTGTCATAGTCAACGGAGGGTGTCAAGGTCGCCACTGTGGCCACACAGCCAGCCCGTCCTACATCTGGATCCGGTGCTTCTCCAGTGTCACTCCCCGCACCCGATCGAAGTTGGCTAGTGACTTGTTATAGTTGCTCAGCGTTCTGACCTCTGCCGACTGGGTCACCGCCAGCTCACGCTGGAACCGGAGAACCTCAAAGGTCGTCGAGACCCCGGCTTCCAGGCGTTTCGTTTCAATCCGAAGCTGCTCCGCCGCCAGGGTGCTGGCGGCCTTGGTCTGCTGCGTGAGCTTCGCATCCGCCTCAATTCTCCTCACTGCCTCCCGGACTTGGGCAGTGATCTGAAGCTCCGCGTCCTGGAGAGCAGCCCGGGCCTGCCCCACTTCCAGTTGCGCCTTGAGGAACTCGGCCCGGGCTGCCCGATTGCCGAGTGGAACGCTCAACACGAACCCCGCCGAGTACGTGTAGTAATCCCCGGTGCCCAGTTTGTTCAGGGCATTCCCATAGGAAGGATCCAAGGCACTGAGACCATTGACTCCCACGCTCCCCTGAAAGGAGAGATCCGGCAGGAGTTGGTTTCGGGCCAACCGAAGGGTCAGCTCCCGGTTGCTCAGGCCTATCTTGGCGACCTCGTACTGTGGCCGCTTGCTGAGAGCTTCTGCGACCGCCCCCGGAAGGTCCAGGGCGACCGAGGAAAAGCGGGCGGGATCGGACGGAAGAATGGCGCCCCCCCATTCCCCCTTCTTTGGAATATTCAGGATGACCTTGAGGCGGTCCTCCGCATCCCGCACGCTCTTCTCGGCAACGGTGACAGCCGCTTCTCTTGCCGCGATATCAGTCTCGGCCTGGATGACCTCGACTGGCGCCGCCACCCCGGCCCGGACCCGGGCCCGGTTTAGATTGGCAAGCTCCCGGGCCAGATCGAGGGAACGCTGCGCGACCTTGAGGTCCTCGAGGGTGAAGACCAGCTCCCAATAGGCTTCCTGAACCTGGGTAATCACATCCATTGTCGTTTCACGGAACCGGTCCACCGAAATCTCTTGCTCGTTTTTCGCGATCTTGATCTGCGTCCGGTTGACGTCGACCCCGAAGTTTTTCAAGAGGGGTTGGACCAGCGTGAGGCTGAGATCGGACGCGTAGGCGGTGTTGGTGTCCACGACGCTGAAGAATGCAGCGTTGTTGTAGTTTCGGTTATTGGCGAAGGTGAGCTGGTAACTCCCGCCCGTGGGCAGGCTCTGGCTCAGGCCCACGTTGAAGTTGAGATCCTCGTTGATTTCCACCAGCTGTCCCACCAGTACGTTCCGGTTCTGCGTCTTTTGCTTGCCGAAATTCACGTCGGCAAATGCGGTCGGGTCAAAGACCGCCTGTGCAACAGTGACGTCCGTCGCTCGGATCCCCGGGTTGAATCCCTCGATGGCGATGTTCAGGTTATTCTTGAGGCCCAACAGAATGCTCTCCTTGAGGGAGAGGACCAGCACCTGTGCGGGCGGTTCGACAGCGGGGCCCTGCCCTGAGCCCCTCGACTCCGCTCGGGGCAAGCCTGTCGAAGGGGCCTGCCCTGAGCTTGTCGAAGGGCTCACCACAGGCGGCGGTTCGGCAGGGGCTTCGACGGTGATCTCAGCGGTTCGACGCTCCTCACCGCCCTGAGCCTGCCGAAGGGCCGAACCGCTCACCGCCGGCGGTTCGACCGGGCCCTGCCCTGAGCTTGTCGAAGGGGTCACCGGGGCCTTCTCCTGGCCCAGGGCGGGTCCAGGCCACAAGAAAAGGGCCGCAAGGGCCCCAACACCGATCAACAGAGATCGCACGTTCTCCATGCTCCTCCTCCTGTCGACGAACGGGCGCTCACCGATCTCCACTTTCGGGAGCTGGTGCCTCCTCCACGGACTCTAATCGAATATAGACGGCGTCTGGCAGATACAGGCCCCAGTAGAACACCTCCCGCGACACGTCGACCGTGGCATCACGATACCCGGGAAGCTGAGCCGTCACCTTCACGCCCCCGAAGTCCCCAGCGTACAGAACCGGGGACGTTCCAATCACCTCTCCATCCACCACGATCTCGGCATTCCCTGGTTCCGTAAAGACCATCATGGTTGAGGCGCACCCACTTGAGAGCCAGGCAAATCCGATGAAGCCCAGCACCGCTGCGACTCGACGGTGCTCGCCGCTGATCACTTGACGCATCATCCCTCCTATCCTGTGTCTCCGTGCTCAGGGGCAGATCCGCACGGAATGCCCCATGCCGCTGGAGGCGCATCGGGTAGCTCCCGACCGCTTCTCTCGGCCGCCCGTGGTGAGCCCTTCGGCAGAGCTCAGGGTCGAACCGCTTGTGGTGAGCACCGTCGAACCGCCCGCGGTGAGCACCGTCGAACCACTCTGAACGCCGTGGCTCCCGACGGGGGGGAATTCTGCGATCTTCCCCCCGCGGTGAGCAGTTCGGCTGAGCCACTCGGCCTGAGCTCGGGCCGAAGGCTCACCGTCGAAGCCCCCGTCGAACCGCTCGCGGTGAGCATTGTCGAACCGGTTCGCCGGGTGCCGCGGGCGCAAGTCCATAGGGTGATGCTGTCCAGCACCGTGGTTTTTCGGGAAATGCTGCCAAGGATGCGGGTGGTCATTGAAACGCTTCCTCTGAAAACGTGCGTCGAGGAAACCATGGCGGGTGTGCAGCGGAAAGGCGGGGACAAAGACCGTCTGAACGATAACGGCAGCCGGCTGGGCCACGATCACCTGCGGCTGGGGAGGCGGGGGTGGCTCGAACGCCACCACGGCGATGCCTCTCTCTGCCGCCACCCCCTCAAGGGTCCGTAAGGTGCTCTCAGGGGTCTGCGGAAGCCGCCCCGCCGAGCTGGCTGCCAGGAGTGAGCGCGCGAGATCGGCCATCCACCCAGGATCGATCGGCTCGTCGAGCATCCAGCCTGCCGGGGGGAGAATCCCCCGCTCGAGCAAAGCGTTGGCCGCCTGGAGCGGGCTCGGGCGATGCGCCAAGGCCAGCCTCTCGGCCAACGCGACGGCGACGCTCCCCTGGGTCTCGGAGGCAGGCGGTGCGGCCAAAGGGCTTTGCCCTGATCCCCTCGACTCGGCTCGGGGCAGGCCTGTCGAAGGGGCCTGCCCTGAGCTTGTCGAAGGAGCCTGCCCTGAGCCTGTCGAAGGGCTCTCCGTCCTGCGAGATGCGGACGAGGTCAGAAAGAGACGGGCCTGACGTCGAAACCGCTCCGGGATGCGGGTCGGGTCGTCGACGATATTCTGGACCCCCCGGTCGTCCACCCAGGTGTAGAGGTCGGCCCAGACCGGAGCGGGAGAAACCAATGTCAGGCACAGACTGAGGACCCAGAGCAGTCGGTGCGACCATGCCTGCCCCTGTCTCGACGGCGCCACCCCGATCGCTCCCTTCCTGTCTCAATGAGGAAATCGCAGCAGGCCAAACCGGTACCGGTGCCAGTACCACCAGCGATCGGGCCAGA
>JAHFDE010000106.1 GCA_023249165.1 Candidatus Methylomirabilota bacterium
GAGGTGGCAACCGATCTTGGGGGTTGCCTTGCTTACCCTAGCTTTCGTCGGTGGCCTGCAGGCGTGGCGGACGCCTTGGGCCACACACCTCGAAATGGTGGTCGCACCCGACCAGGATGTAAGTCTCTCGGATCGATTCAGCCTATGGAAGGGATCCGTGTTGAGCCTCGAGGATCGTCCCCTGCTGGGCGTTGGCCCTAGGAACTTCAAATACTTGGATCACGAGCGGTACGGCTTTAAGCAGATGAGTCACGCTCATAGCCTGTTCTTTAATGTTATCGCCGAACGAGGGCTCCTCGGGTTTCTCTCGCTCATGGCCTTGCTCGGCTGTTATGCCTATGTGGGGGTGAGACGCTGGCCATCGAAGGATTCCCTCAGCACGGTCCTCTGGCATGCCGCCATGGGGAGCTTCATCACCATTGTGGTGGCAGGAGTGGTCAATACGACCCTGCACACGGAAGGGGCCATCGCTTTTTGGTCGCTGACCGCCCTCATGCTGTCCTCCGGCGAAGCGGCAAAGCTTTCATAGGCGAGTGCATGGCGTGCTTTTCTATTGACTTTTCTTCCTCGAACTCCTACGGTATGGCGGGCATTCGGGGCCATTATTGATGTTGTGCAGGGGACGTGAGGCGGGCCGGGGCAAGGTTTCGTCCCGAGGCGGGATCATTCTGATGGCACGGAAGACGGCTCGCAGCCGGGGGGACTTGCGTGAACGGGCCAGGCGGATCCGGCTGCTGCTCCTGGACGTGGATGGCGTCCTGACCGACGGGCGGATCATCTACGGGAGTGCCGGATTAGAAGCACTGGCCTTTCATGTCCGGGACGGTCTTGCCCTGAAAAGTGCACAGGCATCGGGAATCACAGTGGGGCTTCTGAGCGGCCGGAAATCGGAGGCCCTGGTTCGTCGAGCCGAGGAACTCGGTCTGACCGAGGTCCATGTCGGCGTCGAGGACAAGGGTGGCGTCTACCGCCAGTTGCTCACGCGGTACCGTCTGAGCGATCCTAAGGTCGCCTACATGGGCGATGACCTTCCGGACCTTCCTTTGCTGCAACGGGCTGGCCTGGCCATTACGGTTGCCGATGCGCCGGCGGAGGTCCGGCGGATCGCCCACCTGGTGACCTCCCTGCCTGGAGGGAGGGGGGCGGTCCGGGAGGCGGTGGAGTGGCTGCTCAAATCCCAGGGCGTTTGGGATCGAGTGTGCGCGGATTTTCAGAGTAACCGGATCTCGTGAGGAGGAAAATACCCATGCCGCCAGGACGGTATCTATTTACATCGGAGTCGGTCACGGAGGGCCACCCCGACAAGATCGCAGATCAGATCTCTGATGCGATTCTGGATGCGATCTTTGCCCAGGATCCGTACGGCCGGGTGGCCTGCGAGACCTTGGTTACCACCGGCATGGCCTTCGTGGCCGGCGAGATTACGACGAGATGTTACGTCGACATCCCCAGGATTGTTCGAGAGACCATCCGTGATGCCGGGTACACGCGGGCCAAGTACGGTTTCGACTATGAAACCTGCGCAGTGATCACAGCCATTCAGGAGCAGTCTGCGGACATCGCGCTGGGGGTGGATATTCACGGGGCCGGCGACCAGGGACTGATGTTCGGTTATGCCACGCGCGAGACCCCCGAGTTGATGCCCATGCCGATCATGCTGGCCCATAAGCTCTGCCGCCGACTGGCGGAGCTGCGGAAGACGAATATCTTGGAGTACCTCCGCCCGGACGGAAAATCTCAGGTCACCGTGGAGTATGTGGACAGGAAGCCGAGCCGGATCAGCGCCATCGTGGTCGCCGCCCAGCACAGCCCCGATGTCACGCTCCAACAATTACGGGAAGACATCGTCGAGCAGGTGATTCTGCCCGTCATCCCCCCCGGGCTCTTGGATTCGGAGCAGGTCGTCTATCACATCAACCCAACGGGTCGGTTCGTCATTGGTGGACCCAAGGGCGACACAGGATTGACCGGGAGGAAGGTTATCGTCGATACGTATGGAGGGGTCGGAAGCCATGGGGGCGGCGCCTATTCGGGAAAGGATCCGACCAAAGTCGACCGGTCCGCCTCCTATATGGCCCGCTATATCGCTAAGAATATCGTTGCGGCCCAACTCGCAGACAGATGCGAGGTGCAGTTGGCCTACGCCATCGGCATCCCTGAACCGGTCTCGGTCATGGTCGACACCAAGGGGACGGGGAAGATCCCCGATGAGATTCTCTGCTCCCTGGCCCGCAAGCACTTTGAACTTACCCCCGCGGAAATCCTGAAGGCCTTGGACCTGCGGCGGCCTATTTACAAACAGACCGCGGTGTATGGCCACTTCGGCCGCAACGAGCCGGACTTCACGTGGGAGCGGACCGACCGCGCTGAGCTCCTGGCACGAGAGGCGGGCCGGTTCGGCGCCTAAGGGTTCATTGAGTTCATTGAGTCTATTGGGTTTGTAGGGTTGACGACAAACTCGCTGGACCCAATCAACCCAACAAACCTAACACACCCAATAGACCCAACAAACCATTTGGGGGGAGCGTGGAATACGACGTCGCAGATCTCCGCCTCGCCGACAAGGGGCTCAAACGGATCGAGTGGGCCGGGCAGTTCATGCCGGTCCTCGCCCATATCGAGGCGCGATTCAGCAAGGAGAGACCCCTGCGGGGCATCCGGGTTTCGGCCTGTCTCCATGTGACGACAGAGACGGCCAATCTCCTTCGGGCGCTCAAGGCGGGCGGGGCGCAGGTGGCCCTGTGCGCCAGCAACCCGTTGAGCACGCAGGACGATGTCGCTGCCTCCCTGGTCAAACACTTGCGCGTTCCAGTGTTTGCCCGCAGGGGAGAGGATCGACGGACCTATTACAAGCATATTCAGAGCGCCTTGGAGATCCGCCCCCATATCACCATGGATGACGGGGCCGATACGATCTCGGTCCTCCATGGCGAGCGGACCGATCTGCTCCCCGGGGTTATCGCCGGGACGGAGGAGACCACTACCGGGGTCGTGCGTCTGCGGCGCATGGAGGAGAAGGGGGTCCTCCGGTACCCGATCATTGCCGTCAACGATGCGGACACGAAACACCTCTTCGACAACCGGTATGGGACCGGGCAGAGCACCCTGGACGGTCTTATCCGTGCCACCAATGTCCTGCTGGCCGGCAGGCAAGTGGTGGTCTCGGGATACGGCTGGTGTGGCCGCGGGGTGGCGACCCGGGCTCAGGGGATGGGCTCGCACGTCATCGTCACCGAGGTAGATCCCGTGCGGGCACTGGAGGCGGTGATGGACGGGTTCCGCGTCATGCCGATGGGCGAGGCGGTCCGCGTGGGAGAGGTCTTCATCACCGTCACCGGCAACACCCAGGTGCTACGCCGGGAGCACCTCCAGCGGATGCGGGATGGTGCCATCCTGTGCAATGCCGGTCACTTTAATGTGGAGATCGACCTCAAAGGACTTCGATCCCTGGCGAAGAAGCGGCGCACCGTTCGGGAACACGTGGAAGAGTTCACGCTGCGGAACGGCCGACGACTCCATCTGTTGGCCGAGGGGAGGTTGGTCAATCTTGCGGCTGCGGAGGGTCATCCGGCTTCGGTGATGGACATGAGCTTTGCCAACCAGGCCCTGTCGGTGCAGTATGCGGTCCAACATGCCCATCGGCTTGCCAATCGTGTGTACCCAGTCCCGAAGGCGGTAGACGTGCAAGTCGCGCGCCTCAAGCTCACCTCGATGGGGGTCAAGATCGACAGCTTGACCGCGGAGCAGCAGCGGTATCTCCGGTCTTGGGAGTCCGGGACCTAATTGGTGAGTAGTAGCTGGTGGCTAGTGGCTGGTGATTGATACCCCACCCGACACCTAACACCTAACACCCATCACCCAAGTCCGCCCAACAGACTCAACAAACGCAATAAACCCAACAAACCAACATGACGCTGACAGCTAGTCCTCAGATGCGTGGCTGAGCCCGGAGCAGGCCGAAGAAGGCGAGGCCCCCAAAGATCAGGTTTGGAAGCCAGACGAGGAAGAGCGGGGGGAGCACCTCATTGCGGGCCAGCTGGAGGGCCATGGAGGAGAGGAACCAGTACAGGCCCGCCGCGGTGATGCACGTGCCCATGTGGACGAAGAATCCCTGGCGTCCAACCCGGAACGCAATGACAATCCCTATGAGCGCCATGATGAAATTGATGGCTAATGTAGCAGGCTTGGCCGCCAGATCCGCCACGTAGCGACGGGCGTCCACCCCGCCGCGAGTCAGTCGCTGGATATACCGCTTGAGTTCCGCATAGCCCATCTCCGCCACTCCCTTCTCGACGACCGCCAGGTCCTCTGGGGTCGCGTCCAACTCCAAAGGCATTTCCCGGACCTCGGCGACGCTCATCTCAATTCCTCCTCCCGAGAATCGGTGAATCTGGACGCCCGAGAGGACCCAACGCCCGTCCCTCCACTGGCCCCTGGCTGCCTCGATCCGCTGGATCGGCACGAAGTCTGGGGAAAACTGAAAAAGAGAGACATCGAGCATCTCGCCCTTCCTGGTGTCCAGGAGGTCGATGTGGAGGATGCGGCCTGGCCCCGCCAGATACCAGATGTCCTGGCTCCGGGTCCGATGAAATGCGGCCTCCTTCTTCATCTGCAGCTGCCGGATCCGCAGGGCAATCTCGTTTGCCCCAGGGGCAATCACTTCTTGGACCACAGAGAGCATGGCGGTAATTCCCAGGGCAAGGAGGACGATGGGCAGAACCGCCCGGAGGGGGTGGAGGCGCGCCATCTGCATGGCAAGAAGCTCGTGATTCCGGTTGAATTTGCCAACGCTGAGAAAGGAGGCGATCAGAACGGCAAAGGGGGTCATGCGGAGGGTCTCCTGCGGAAGCGTGTAGAAGTAGTAACTCAGGATATCGGAGACCGAGGCTCCCCAGGCGACGTACTGGTGGAGCCTCTCGAAGAGGTGGACGAGGACGGAGGTGGCCACCAAGACCGCAAGGGTGAGACCGAACAGAATCAAGAAGTCTCGCCCGATGTAGCGATCCAGAATGCGGATCATGACCCTCTCAGGCCTCGGGCCGTGGCCCACGCCTCCCGAAGGGATGCGGGGATCCACGATTCGCGGTCTCCGCCGATAAAGAGGAGCAGGCCGACGCTGCCGAGGAGGAGATTCGAGAGCCAGACGCCCCAGAAGGGCGGGATGATGCCATTCTTCCCCATCCCGTGACCGAAGACCATCAGGGTATAGTAGACGAAGGCCAGCGCAGTGGTGAGCCCGAGGCTGATCCCTCGACCCGATCGCCGGATACGGATCGCCAGCGGTGTGCCGAGGGTGATGAAGACGAGGCAGGCGGCGGGAGTGGCGAATCGGTGGTGAAAACTGACCAGCAGGTCTGCCGTCTTTTCTCCGGAGGCGCCACGGTCCCGGATGGCGGCGAGCAGTTCAGCGATCGTCAGCTCGTCCGGGCTCCTCTCCTTCACGGCGGCGCTCCGGGAATCGCTCACGGAGAGGGGCAACTTCAAGGTCTGAAACCTGGAGACCTGGTAGTGACTCGGGTTCCCCTCGGGGATCACGTGGGCGGAGCCCTCCTGGAGCTCGAGCACGACGGTGTTCTGCCGATCATCGGGAGCGACGCGGCCCCGGCGGGCCGTGATCGTGCGCGGGTTTTTTTCATCCCTGGTATCGACCACAAAGACCCCCTCCATGACCCCTTTAGCGTTGTCCAGGCGGTTGGTGTACAGGATCAGGCCATGAAAGTCGTCGTTGAAGACCCGTTCCTCGATGCCTATGGTTGCCTGGGTCCGTGTGAGGACGAACACCAGGTCTCGGAAGGCCTGCGCCGCCCAGGGAACGCCATAGATGCTGTTGGCAGCGGTGATGGCCATGGCCACGATGCCGACGCCGAAGGCGGGCAGGGACAGACGGTACAGTCTGCATCCCGCCGCCTTGAGTGCGGTGAGCTCCTGGTCGGCAGCCAGTCGGCCGTACGTGGCGATGACCGCAAGGAGAAGGGCCATGGGGGTGGTAAAGCCCAGCAGGGGAGGGAGGATAAACAGAAAGAGCCACGCAACGCTTGCGAGAGGGACGTGCTTGGTGACGACAAGCTCGATGAGTTTCAGGAGCGGCTTGGTCAGGAGCACGAAGGTAAAGAATCCGAGTCCGAGGCCCATTGAGGTGAAGAGCTCGCGGCCGATGTATCGATCGATGATCCTCACGCCCACCTTCATGACCAGCGTATCCTAACCCCTCGACCTCCGAATGTAAAGGGGATTGAACGAGCGAACTAGAGGACCCCCGTCGCGTCTTTATCTTTTGGTACTATGTAGGCAACAGGACCAGCATCTCGTACCAGTGGACGCGAGTGCGACAACAGCATGAAATATAGCCTGAAACAATTCGGAATTCGACAGTTTCCACGCATTGAGGATCGCGTAAGGCGTGAAGAGGCGGCCGAACAACTGTTAGTCCAACTTTTTTTTCACAACACAAGTCATGGATACTTCGTTGAGATCGGGGCAGGCGACCCGGTGCAGTCTTCCCAAACGTGGCACTTGGAACAAAAAGGCTGGCACGGGATATTGGTTGAACCAATCCGCGAGCTGTGTGAGAGTCTGCGCAGGAATCGAGCACGCTCGATCGTTGTGCAGGCGGCTTGTGGTGCGCCGGAGCAGCGAGGGCAGGTTCAATTCCACATCTCCGAGGCTTTTTCCCGTTCTACGCTGGAAAAGAACGATCTCAGCCTAGACGTCTCCTTTACACGCACCGATATTGTTGATCTGAAGACCCTCGATGACATCTTGGAAGAGATCGACCCACCGAACATAGACTTTGTATCCATCGACGTGGAGGGCGTACAGTTAAACGTCTTGCGTGGGTTCAACCTTAAGAAATACAGGCCCCAGCTGCTGCTCGTCGAGGATCATTTGTACAACCTGAGGACCCATCGTTACCTCGTCCAACACGACTACCGTCTGGTCAAGCGAACGACCCTAAACAACTGGTATATACCGCGAGGAGTTCCCTTTACATTGAACGGTCTCTGGGAACGCTTGCTGCTGTGGCGAAAAGTCTGGCTCGGCACGCCTCTCAGGAAACTGAGAATATCGCGTAAAAGAAGGAGGAGTGGGTCTTGCGCTGCTCAGGCGATAGGACGGCGCGAACCTTCTCGCCTAGCTTCCCCGGATATGGCCGACCGTTAGTCCAGGGTTTCTTTTCCCCGCCTTTCCGCCTGACATCCTCGGTGCACAGTCAACGAGTAACAGTCACTCCGTTTCGACGACCCCTCATCCCGCTGGTTCTGGCCTACAGTATCGGTCTGTTGACTGGCCCATCCCTTCCCTTCCCACCCATGTACCTCCTCCTGGCCACGGGTGTCGTCCTGGGGGCTGCTGCCTTGGCGCTGTGGGCTTCGCGCCCAGTGGCCGCGACGATCTCGATCCTTGTGGCGTTTCTCCTCTTCGGTTCTCTTCGATACCTGCAGGCGATCCACCCCCAGGGACGCTTTCACCTCTCGAAAGTCCCCGAGGCGATGCTTACGGGGAAGGTGGGGCTTGAGGGAGTGATCATTTCGGCGCCGGAGGACATCCCGCCCGGGGCGGGGTGGCGGCGGGAAAGACGGGTCCGCTTCCTGGTCCGAGTGGAGGAGATCGCGCTGGGAGGGGATCGATACCAGACGAGCGGCGGTGCTCGTA
>JAHFDE010000107.1 GCA_023249165.1 Candidatus Methylomirabilota bacterium
ATCGGGGGGACGAGGAGCTGACCGAAGAGGCCGGTCCGGGCAGTGACTTTCTGGCTGAGGTCTGCCAGGCGTGGGAGGCCGAGGCCAGACGGGCGGAGGAACACGGGGTTCGGGTGGTGATGCTTCGCAACGGAATCGTGCTGGGTCGAGGGGGCGGGGCGCTCAAGCAGATGCTCCTTCCCTTCAAGCTGGGTCTCGGAGGACCGTTGGGGAACGGGAAGCAGTGGATGCCGTGGGTGCATGTCGATGACGTCGTGGGAATCATCCTCCATGCCATTCAGCAGGCCGCTCTCCGGGGGCCGGTGAACACCACCGCCCCGGCGCCGGTCCGCAATCGGGAGTTTACCCAGACGCTGGCGCGGCTGCTGCGTCGTCCCGCCCTGCTGCCCGCTCCGGCCTTTGGCCTCAAGATCCTCCTCGGCGAGTTCGCCGATGTCCTGCTCGCCAGCCAGCGGGTCCTTCCCAGGCGAATCCAGGGCGCGGGCTATACCTTTCGTCATCCCACCCTGGAGGCGGCCCTGGGGGCGATCGTGCGTTGAAATCGGAGGCGCAGATGCCGTTACAGCACAGTAACGTCGATGCAGGACAGATTGAGGCCCTCGTCAAGAAGCACTTCGGGGAAGGGTTCACCTGCTTTGTCACGCGGAATCACGCCTTGGGTCGCTACGTCAAGGCGGCAAGCCCTGACGTCGTGGGGCGACCGCGCAAGGTCTCGTTCCTCACCCTGGGTTATGAGGTGATCGGCCAGTTCAAGGACGAGAATGGCGATGTCTTTGAATTTTACCGGGAGTGGGAAGCGGACCGGGCTCGCGCCTTTGTCGAGGAGTACAAGCGGGCCCTGGGGCATGATCTGCGGTTGCAGCTGATCGGCTAGTGCCGTTCCAACGTATTGCCCCGAACACCGACAAGGCCCGTTCCAATCACGGAACGGGCTCTTGGCATCGCACACCTCTATTGGGTGAGAAAAGTTGGAACGGCAGTGGGGAAGTCGATGGGCCTTGTTCACATGAGCGCCGTCGAGGCGGCAGGGGCCATTCGCGCCGGCACGATGACATCAGAAGAGCTAGTGCGCGCCTGCCTCGAACGGATCAAGGCGATCGAAGAGCGGGTCGGGGCCTGGGCCTACCTGGATCCCGACCATGCCTTGAAACAGGCGCGCGACGCGGACCTGGCGCGTCGTGAAGGGAGGGCTCTCGGCCCGCTCCACGGCATCCCGGTGGGTGTGAAGGATATCTTCGATACTCACGACATGCCCACCGAGAGCGGCACGGTGCTCCACGCGGGCCGCCAGCCAGCCGAGGACGCCACCGTGGTCGCCTTGCTCCGTCAGGCGGGCGCGATCGTCATGGGCAAGACGGTCACGACGGAGCTGGCTGTCTACGCGCCGGGCAAGACCAGTAATCCCCACAATCCCCAACGCACGCCCGGCGGCTCCTCGAGCGGCTCTGCCGCGGCCGTCGCGGCGTTCATGGTGCCACTCGCCATCGGTACCCAGACCAACGGATCGGTCATCCGTCCGGCATCGTACTGCGGTGTAGTCGGCTATAAGCCGAGCCACGGTCTCATCTCCCGATATGGGGTGCTCCAGCAGTCGCGGCCGTTGGACCAGGTCGGCGTCTTTGCGCGCACGGTCGAGGATGCGGCCCTGATCGCGGAGCAGCTAATGGTATTTGACGACCGGGATCCCGACATGCGACTGCGGGAGCGTCCCGACCTCGTCCAGACGGTCGCGGAGGAACCCCCAGTCCCGCCGCGACTGGCCTTCGTCAGGACGCCGGTGTGGGATCAGGCTGAGAAAGATGTCAAAGAGGCCTTTGTAGGTTTGGTCGAGCGACTGGGCGAGCGGGTCAAGGAGGTTCCGCTTCCCGATCTATTCAAGGACGCCATCGCGGTGCATCGCACGATCATGGAGGCGGACCTCGCGCGGAGTTTTGCGCCTGAATACGAGCGCGGGAAGGACGTGCTCAGTCTTACCTTGCGGGAGATGATCGAGCGCGGGCAGAAGGTGCTGGCGGGTGATTACAACCGCGCGGTCGGACAGATTCCAGTACTCCACCGGAGCCTTGAGGCTATCTTCGAGCAGTATGACGCTCTCCTGACGCCGGCGACCACGGGTGAGGCGCCCGTTGGCCTGACCTCCACCGGCAGTCCGATTTTTTGCACGATCTGGACGCTGTGCGGGATGCCGGCGGTCAGCCTACCGATCTTACAGGGGTCAACGGGCATGCCACTGGGAGCGCAACTCGTAGGGGCCAAGGGTACAGACGCCCGTCTGTTGCGAACCGCCCGCTGGCTCGCCCGTCTCGCCCAGCACTAAAGGGTCGCCGCCCCCTCACCCTCTCTCGCCTCACGAACCCCACCCCAGAAGCTAGAGCGCCACGCAGCCCCCTTCAGGGAAAGGGCGGCGGTGGCCACCAAGGCCTGCCAGGCAACGGCTAGTGCCGTTCCAACTTGATGAGCTGAATTTGGGCGGCATGCGTTGTTCCAACGGTCGTGGGCGGGTGGGGCGAGACAGTTCGCAAAAATAGTTGGAACGGTACTAGTCTCCGTAGAGGTAGCGGGGGAGCCAGAGAGTGAGCTCCGGCCAGTACCAGGTCAGAACGAGGGTGAGCACCTGGACAGCCAGGAAGGGATACATGCCTTTGTAGATCTGGTTCAGCGTCACGTGGGGCGGCGCAATCCCCTTCAGGTAGAAGGCCGCCATCGCCACCGGTGGCGAGAGGAACGAGGTCTGGAGGTTCACGGCGACCATGATGCCAAAGATGATCGGGTCGATGTTGAAGGTCTTCAGCAAGGGGAGGAAGATCGGCACGAAGATAACGATGATCTCGGTCCACTCCAGCGGCCACCCGAGAAAGAAGATGATGAACATCGACATCCACAGAAAGCCGCTGCTCGAGAGGCCGGCACCCAAGACCCATTCCTCGAGTTTCGCCTGGGAACCCAGGCGGGCGAAGACGGCAGCGAAGAGGCTGGCGCCGACGAAGAGCCAGCAGACCATGGCCGTGATGCGACCGGTGAGGCGGACCGATTCGGCGACCATCTTCCAGTTGAGCTTTCGGTAGAGGGCCGCGATCGGGAAGGTGAGGAAGGCGCCCATGGCCGCGGCCTCGGTGGCCGTGGTCCATCCGATGATGATGGCCCACAGGACGACGAAGGTCAGGATGCCGATCGGGATCGAGGAAATGGCCACCTCCTTCAGGATCGTCGGCCACGGCACGTTTCGTTCTTCCTTCGGTAGCGGCGGTCCCAGCGAGGGCTTGAACCAACAGACCAGGAAGATATAGAGAAGCATGAGCCCCGACATCAGGAATCCCGGACCGAAGGCTCCTGCGTAAATCTTGACGATCGACACGCCGGCGACTGCCGCGTACACGATCAACATGACGCTTGGGGGGATCAAGATCCCGAGGGTCCCCGTGGATGTGATGGTGCCGGCGGCGAGTTCGACCGAGTAGCCGGCCTTGAGCATCGGCGGCAGCGCCAGCAACCCCATCAATGTCACGCCGGCGCCCACGATCCCGCTCGCGATGCCGAAGATGGTGCCGACCATCATCGTGGTCAGCGCGATCGCGCCGGGCAGGGGTCCGAACAGCAATTGATAGCTGTAAAACATCCGGTCCATGATCCCGGCGCGTTCCATCATGTATCCCATGAGGATAAAGAGCGGGACCGACTGGAGCACGTCGTTGGTCATCACGGCATAGGCGCGATGGACCAGGAGGTCGAAGACGGTCCACCCCATGCTGTAGGCGCCGAAGATGATCCCGAGCGCCATCATGGTGAAGGAGACCGGGAAGCCGATGAAGAGCGCTACCAGCAAGAAGACCATCATCAGGATTCCGAGGACTGGTTCGCTGATCATGCTCGTGCCCCTCCAAGTAAATCCCCCTGATCACTTAAGGCTTCCGCGAGGGTGTTCCCCTCGCCCTCGGGCAGGCGGAGAGGCCAACGGGTGGTGCCAGGCGGGCGCCCCTCGGCCGTCCCGGTCCGGGAGCCCGTCTCGGGATCTCGGACCCGCAGGAGAAATTCGCCACCGACAGCGCTTTTCCCTATGAGATGGGCGTGAGTTCTCCGAGGACGGCTGGGCTGCCAGGCGACAGGACCCGTTGGCCGTCCAGATCGGACGTCTTTCGGGACGAGCTCATGTATCGCACTCAGAGGGGGCGCTAGCGAAGAATATTGGTGCGGCACTAGACGGCCTCCTGGACGTCCTCGAATCGTTCGGGCCAGACGCCGGTCTTCATCGCCACGACGCAGCGTAACAATTCCCCGATGCCCTGGAGGGCGATCAGCGCCCCAGCGATGGGGATCACGGTCTTGAAGAAGTAGATGGGCGGGCCGCTAGGCACCGCGACCGACCGCTCGCCGAATCGCCAGGACGTTTCGGCGAAGCGGTACCCCGACCAGACGAGGGCGATGATGCCGGGGAAGAAGAAGATGAAGTACATCGCGAGGTCGATCGCGGCCTGGATGCGCACCGGCAGGAGGCGGTAAACCATGTCGCACCGGACGTGGTTGTTCTGGGCCAGCGCGTAGGCCCCGCACAGCATAAAGGCGGTGCCGTAGAGCTGGATGGCGTAGTCGAAGGCCCAGTCGGTCGGCGCATTGAACAGGTACCGGGCGGTCACGTCGTAGCAGACAACGAAGGTCAGGACCATGTTCAGCCACGAGCTCGGGATCCCGATCCACGTGCTAATGCTGTCGATGGCCTTGATCACCTTCTGGAGTCGGGGCATCTTCTCTCCTGACAGAGATGCGGCGTCTGCCGCCCGATACGCGGCAGACGCCGCTGATCCCCTACAGAGCGAACGGCGTCAAGCTAGTACTTCTTCTCGGCTGGCGGGGCCGGGGCCGCCGGTTTCGCCGCCGGGGCGGCGGGTTTCGGCGCTGACGCCGCGGCTGGCTTGGCCTTGAAGTAGTAGTTATACGCGGTCTCGTTCTCGACCATAATGTCCAGTCTGAGCGCGCCGACGCGGGCTGCCCAGGCTTTCTGGGACGCCAGCACCTTGACGGAGAACGGGTCCGTCAACTTCTCGGCGATGATCTCGTCCCACGCCTTGAGCTGCGCCTCGAGCACCGACTTCGGCGTCCTGACGACCTTGACGCCCTTAATCGCCTTCATCTCCTCCAGATCCTTCGAGTTCCGGTCGATCATCTTCCAGGTGAAGTCCGCCGATTCCGCCATCGCCGCGTACTTGATGATGGCCTGGAGGTCTTTCGGCAGCGAATCCCACTTCTTCTTGTTGAACGTCAACTCGAGGAACTCCACCGGCTGATGATAGCTCTGCGCCATCATGACCTTGCGGACATCTGGAAAGCCCAGGAGTCTGTCCGAGGACGGGTTGTTGAACTCGGCCGCATCGATGACGCCACGATCCAGCGCCGGGATAATCTCGGCGCCCGGCAGGATCACGACCGAGGCACCCATCTTTTTGTAGAGCTCGGCCGACAGGCCCACGGTGCGGAACTTTATTCCCTTGAGGTCCTCAGGTTTGGTGACCGGCGACTTGAACCAGCCGAATGGCTGGGTGGGCATGGGACCGTAGTGGAAGGCAACGACGTCAAACTTCAGTATGTCCCGCATGAACTCGTTATAAAGCTCCTGCCCACCTCCGTAATAGATCCACGCCAGGAGGGCCTCGGCGTCGAGGCCAAAGGATGGGCCGGTGCCAAAGAGGCTCGCCGCCACATGCTTGCCGTACCAGTAGACGGTGACGCCGTGCCCACCGTCAAGCGTCCCCTGGTGGACGGCGTCAAGGAGCTGGAATGCAGGCACCACGGCGCCGGACGGGAGCATCTCTATCTTGAGGCGTCCGGCAGACATCTCTGTGACCTTCGTCGCCCAGTCAACGAACGTCCGATGGAAGATGTCCTGTGATGGCCAGGTGCTCTGCATCTTGAGGACGATGGGCGCCTGGGCCTGGGACGGGGCGAACCACGCTACGGCTCCTATGACGAGCGCCACTGCAGCAAAAGAAGCCACCAAAACCCTGTATCTCATCTTTCTCTCCTCTCAGGCCGTTCTGTTAGGCCATAGGTAGTTGTTCCTGTCCGGACCCCTGAGGATTTTCATCAAGTGAAAATCCGGTACGGGTCTAAGTGGGTGAATCAAAAGGATGCTAGCCGGGGGGGTAGGGTCTGTCAAGAACATTCTCCAGGCTTGTATTCTTGTCTTGTGCAGCGGGGCACGGCGAGCGTCTTAAGGGGCCCCTTCGACTTGGATCGTGAGATAGAGATCTCCCGGGGCCCCGTGGGGTCCGGAGTCTCCCTTTTCCCTGAGACGGAGGCGGGTGCCGGTCCGCACTCCCGGCGGGACAGTGACCAGCAGCTCTTCCCGTTTTCCGTTTCTCAGAACGGCAATCGGTTTCTTGATCCCTTGGCGGGCCTCATCACCCGTCACCGAGAGTTCCGTGAAAAGATCGGGGCCCTGGGTTGTGATCCAGTTGCCTCGGAAGAGGCCGGTCAGGAACCCTTTGAGCCTCCGCCCCGCCTCCTTGAGGAGACCGCCAGTCAAGGCAGGTCGATCAGGCGCTTGCCGTTCGACAGGCTCACGGCGGAACGTTCTCGAGAAGACGGCCCCGCCTGGCCTCATGACGAAGACCCCGCCGAAGACGAACCCTCGTCCGCCGAACAGGGTCTGCTGGAAGAACCGATCGTCGAACCGGAAACCCATACGCTGGAATTCTCGCCGGAGCTCGTCGAAGATGGCGCTGGCGAACGGGTCGGTGAAGACGTCCCGGAAGATGTCCTCCTGGCGATACCGGAATCCTGTATCCCCCGGTGGAAAGCCGGCCTGGCGGAAGGCATCATACTGCCGGCGCTTCTCCGGATTGATCAGGACCCCATAGGCCTCACTGATCTCCTTGAACCTTTCCTCGGCTTTTCGGTCTCCCCGGTTCCGGTCGGGATGGTTCTCGAGGGCGAGACGGCGGTAGGCCCGCTTGATTTCCTCAGGAGTCGCCTCGGGCGAGACCCCTAAGATTCGATAATAGTCTTTCGTGGCGGCGTTTCTCCAGGCCATGGCGTCGTCAATTCTACCCCTCGCCACCAGCGCGGGTCAAGCTCACCCCTGACTCGGGTGTGATGACTCACCGGGTTGCGTGCTCGACGAGGTAGATGTACGAGCGGTACAGGCAGCCAGTGGCGCGGGTCATGGCAATCTCGCACGTGCGGCTGCTGGAGAAGTGGCCGTGGTGTCGGCCCGGCACAACCTCGGCGGCCTCGCGCCGCGTGGCGGACGCGGTCAACTCGGGAAACACGAACCCCTGGTCGCCGGCGAACCCGCAGCAGCCGGCGTGCAGTGGCACGATAACCTCGTGGCTGCAGGCGCGGGCGATGGCCTCAAACGTTGGCGTGAGGTTCAGCCTCACCACCGAACAGACCGGGTGCAGCGCCACCGACCGGAGTCTCTGCGTGACGGTCAGCCGAGGCAGAAGCTCTGCCTGGACGAAGGCGATGCTATCCAGGATCCGCAGTCGATCGAACTTCCGCTGGTTCTCTGGCGTGAGATGCGGTCGCGAAGTTGCCAGGCTGGACGTGCACGGGCTGGTGTCGACCACGACCGGCAGCCGCCCGTGCTCCGACCACTGCCAGAAGCGCGAGATCGCGCGGTTGAGCGCGACCTGGTAACCCTGGTCGTACCCCT
>JAHFDE010000108.1 GCA_023249165.1 Candidatus Methylomirabilota bacterium
TCTGGCCTCTGCCGGCTTCAGGCTCTCGGCCGTGACCCCGCCCACAATAACGGCGCGATCCGGCCTCACCTCTCCGCTGCACCCTGCCGTCATGGCCTGGTTCAGTGATCGGATGATGTATGCATAATCTTGCCCCTCCGCGGATGCGAGCCGAGCGTCGGCTGCGCCAACGCCGATCGGAACCACGAGCACGAGCAACCCAACGAGCGATGCGGTCCGTCTCATCTCCCCCCCCTGTTCCTCTTCCGAGGTCCCGATCGGGATGACCCGGTGAACTCGGCGTCTTATCCCCCAGCCTTCGGGTCTACCGCTTTCCCTTCAGGACCTTCGCCATGCAGTACGAGGCTGCAATAATGATGCCGCCCCAGGAGAGGGCGAGAAGGATCCAGCCTCCGATGGTCACCGCGTACCCCCTTCCCCTTTCCGGCTGGCTGCGGCACTGACCAAGAGACCGAAGCCAACCAAGATCGCGATCATCATGAGCCGCGCGCCCCAGAGATACGGGACATCCTCCGGGTTTACCCCCACCATAAAGATCTTGCTCGGAACATCCTGAATCGCCCACGCCACGAGGATGAACAACAGGAACAGCGGCGTCACGTATTTGATCACATAGTAGAAGAGTCTCGGGACTGGAATGGCCGCGCCCTTCGTGATCTCGGCCCAACCATGTTCCATGCCGAAAACCCAGGCAAAGAGGATCGCCTCGATCAGGGCGAAGAGGACGAGACCAAAACTTCCCACCCAGAAATCGAGTTCATCGAGAAAACCGTGCTTGAGCAGGAAGATGACAGGTTGACTCATGATGAAAACGCCACCGAGAAGGACGCAGGTCGCTTTCCATCGACTCCAGCCGAATCCATCCTGGAGGAGGGCCATGACGGGCTGTGTGAGCGCCACCACAGAGGTGACCGCGGCGAGGAAGAGGAGCAAGAACCAGAGGGCACCGAACAGATGTCCCAGTGGGATCTGCTGGAAGATGAGGGGTAGAGCCTGAAAGCCAAGATTGAAGGCTCCACCCTTGGCGATCGCCTGGGTCTCGGCGAGGCCAAAGAAGACCACGGCGGCGGTGATCGCGATGGTCCCCCCCAAGACCACCTCGGCGAGTTCGTTGAGGCTGACGGTGGACAGCCCCGTGAGGGCCACATCATCCTCCTCGCGCATGTAGCTCGCATAGGTAGGAATGCAGCCAGCGCCGATGCTCAGGGTGAAAAAAATCTGCCCCGCGGCCGCGAGCCAGATGGACGCGTCCGTGAGGCGCTCCGGTTGCGGGTTCCAGACAAAGCCGAGGCCGTTCAAGACGTTGCGGTCCGGATAATTCAGGTCCGGAGTGCCCAAGGTGAGGACTCGAATCATCAGCGCGATACCGATCAGGAAGAGAACGGGCATGGCCACCTTGGCCAGTGTTTCGATACCCCCTCGAACTCCATGGTAAATGATGTACATACTGAGTGCCAGGGTGATGAGGAAAAAAACGTAGGCGGCGCCGGCACCGGAGAAATACTGGTTTGATTCGACCCCCTGAAAGCCTCTCAGATAGGCCCCCATGGCCTCGCGGCTCGTGACACCAAAGTAATTGCCCGTGAGAGAGAAATACCCATAGGCAAGCGTCCAGCCAGTGATGTAGATGTAGTAGAGGGCGATGGTGAAGGGGATGACCAGTCCCAGGATCCCCAGGTACTTCGCGTAACGGTGCCTCCACAGGAGCCCGAACATCCCAGCGGTGTGGCCGTGTCCGTGCCGTCCCCCCATGCGACCGATGGCGCACTCGACCCACATCAAGGGGACCCCCATAAGTATCAGCGCCACGAAATACGGGATCATAAAGGCGCCCCCGCCATTTTGGGCGGCCTGGACCGGGAAGCGCAGAAAATTCCCAATGCCAATGGCGTTTCCGGCCAGGGCCAGGATCAACCCAATCTTGGTTCCCCATGTCTCCCGGCGGTTGTCACCCCGCATGATGGTCTCCATACACCTCGCCTTCGGGAACCCTCTCCACGCTGGTCCTACTGCGAGCCTAGCACTCCAGCAGGGATCATCCGGGCGTGGGTTCAAAGGTACAGAAAGGGAACAACCGTTGGCAAGCCGGAAAATGTCGGCAGAGGCGGGGATGCGCGGGATAGGATCACCCCGAGTGGGCGGGCGCCGACTGGTATCCCTCGGCCCGGATGCAGGCGACCCAGTGGTTCGGCGAAACCTCGCGAAGCTCCGGGACGACCTGGCTGCACTCGGGGATGGCGATGGGACATCGGGGATGGAAGACACAGCCACAGGGAGGGTTCAACGGACTGGGGACTTCACCCTTGAGAACGATGCGCTCTCGTTTTGCCTCGACCGCCGGGTCCGGAATGGGAACGGCGGAGAGGAGGGCCTTCGTATACGGGTGGAGGGGGTTTTCGTAGAGTTCGCGACGATACGCCACCTCAACGATCTTGCCCAGGTACATCACCGCCACCCGATCGCCGATGTGCCGGACCACCGAAAGGTCGTGCGCGATGAAAAGATACGTGAGGCCAAACTGGGCCTGCAGGTCCTCAAGCAGGTTGATGATCTGGGCCTGGATCGAGACATCCAGGGCCGAGACCGGCTCATCGCACACGATGAAGCTTGGCTGGAGCGAAAGGGCCCGGGCAATTCCCACCCGTTGCCGCTGCCCCCCCGACAGCTCGTGGGGGAACCGATCCGCCATCCTGGGGTTGAGCCCCACCACCGAGAGGAGTTCCCTCACCCGTTCGCGAACCTCTTCCTTCCCCTGGACGATCTCGTGCACCCGGACGGGCTCCCCGATAATCTGTCCGATCGTCATCCGGGGATTCAGGGAGCTGTAAGGGTCCTGGAAGATCACCTGCATCCTGCGTCGCACGGGCCGGAGCTCGGCCTCATCCAATTGCGCCAGGTCTCGCCCTTCGAAGCGGACCTCTCCAGATGTCGGCCGATCCAGCTGGAGGATACAACGACCCGTGGTTGTCTTGCCCGATCCTGACTCCCCCACCAGCCCCAGTGTCTCCCCCTTTCGGATAGAGAAGGAGACATCATCCACCGCCTTTATGAGGCCCACCCGTCGCTGAAAGAGGACCCCCGATGTCAGGGGGAAGTACTTACGGAGACGCCGTACCTCGAGGAGGATATCCCCCTCGCTGTTCGCTTCCTCCTGCCTCCTCCCGCCGGGCTGGGGGCCGATCGTCCCCATTGTCACCCTCACTTCCCATGCAGGGTATCCGCCACCCAGCAGGCGGAGACGTGCCCGGCCCCCACTGGGATCAGCGGCGGAACCTCGTGGGCACACCTGTCGATGGCAAATGTACAGCGCAGCCTGAAGCTGCATCCCGGAGGCAGATGGGCAAGATCGGGGGGCTGCCCGTCAATGGGCTCCAGTCTGGCCTTTCGGGGCTGGTCCAGTCGCGGCACCGAGCGCAGCAGACCCAGGGTATACGGATGGCGGGGAGACTCATAAATATCACGCGCAGACCCCTGCTCGATCATCTTGCCCGCGTACATCACGTTCACCTGGTCCGCATAGCGGGCCACGACCCCCAGGTTATGCGTGATGATCACCATGGCCACCCCAAACCGCTGGCTCAGCTCCTTCATGAGTTCCAGAATCTGGGCCTGGATAGTGACGTCCAGGGCAGTCGTCGGTTCGTCCGCCAATATCAGCTTGGGATTACAGCTGAGCGCCATGGCGATCATGACCCGCTGGCGCATGCCGCCGCTGAACTGGTGCGGATACTGGCGCAGGCGGCGCTCGGGCTCGGGGATGCCCACGAGGCGGAGGAGCTCGGCGGCTCGTCCTTCCGCCTCGGAAGCGCTCATCTTCAGGTGCGCCTCGAGGGTCTCGGTCAATTGGCGCCCGATGGTGAGCGTAGGGTTGAGCGAGGTCATGGGCTCCTGAAAGATCATGGCGATCTCCTTGCCCCGCACCTGCCGCATCTCTTCATCGGTGAGGGCCAGGAGATTCCTTCCGTTGAACCAGATTTCGCCCGCCACGATGCGACCCGGAGGATAGGGGATGAGCCGCATGATGCTGAGAGCGCTCACCGACTTGCCGCAGCCGCTCTCCCCGACGATGGCAACCGTCTCCCCCTGGCGGACATCATACGAGACCCCATCCACGGCCTTGATGACCCCTTCCAGGGTGAAAAACTGTGTCCGCAAATCTTTCACTTGGAGCAGGGTACCCTTCGCCCCTTCACTTTCCCAGGCTTCGTGCTGCACCCTTCTGCACCTTCCTGTATTGCTGCACCTTCCTGCACCTTCTGCACGCAGTTGTACCCTACTGTACCCCACGTTTACGTGTCAATCCAAGGCCCCGAATCCCTCGGAACCCCTCTTGACAGCCCCCCTGGCCCGTGATGTAATTCCGTTCGCCTTCAATTTCCTCGGGGATCCCTTCAAGAAGGCCAGTTGCTCAAACGGTGTCAGGCCCGCAGAGCTCGGGAAGTCCGTTTTGGGACGTGGTGTCTACATTCATTAAGGAGGGTTGCCATGGAGGACAACAAGGAACGAGAGGAACAGCAGGGTGTCTCCAGGCGGGATTTCATCAAGGCAGCCGGCGTAGGGGCGTTGGCGGCGGGCCTCGGCGCCAATATCATTATTCCCGGACGGTCCCATGCGGCAAAGAAGACGCTGAAGATCCTCAACTGGGTCCATTTCGTCCCGGCATACGACGAGTGGTTCAACAAGAAGTACGCCGTCGAATGGGGGCAGAAGAACGACACCGAGGTGATTGTGGACAACATCGGCCTCGCCGGCATCAACGCCCGGGCGGCCGCCGAGGTGTCCGCCCAGAAGGGTCACGACCTGTTCATGTTTAACTGGCCGCCTCCGTCGTTCGAGGAGCAGGTCATCGACCACAAGGAGCTCTATCAGGAGCTTGAGAAGAAGTTCGGCAAGGCAATTGACCTGGCGATCAAGAGCACCTACAACCCGAAGACGAAGAAGTACTTCGCCTTCTCTCCGTCCTTCACTCCAGATCCGGTCAATTATCGCCAAGACCTCTTTGGGGCGGTGGGCATGCCCAAGGGCCCAGTGACGTGGGAGGACGTCCGCACCGCCGGGGCAAAGATCAAGAAGCAGTTTGGCAGTCCGGTCGGGATCGGCTTGTCACAAGAGATCGACACCGGGATGGCCATGCGGACCATCATGTACTCCTGGGGAGCTCACGAGCAGGATGAGGCCGGAAACCTGGTCCTCAACTCCAAGCAGACCCTCGACGCCATCAAGTTCGTGAAGGCCCTCTTCGAGGAGGCCATGACCGCGGAGGTCTTCACCTGGGACGCCTCCTCTAATAACCGAGGCGTCGTGTCCGGCAAGCTCTCGGTGGTCCTGAACGCCATCTCCACCACCCGCACCGCCGAGAAGGACAACCCCAAGATCATCAGTCCGGCCACCAAGAAGGAGATCGAGTTGAAGGGGGAGATCCAGTTGACGAAGGCGCTGAAGGGTCCGGTGCGGGGCATCGGACTCGAGCACGTGATGCAATGCTACGTGATCTGGAAGTTCGCCGAGAACCAGGAGGGGGCCAAGAAGTTCCTCATCGACTACGTCACGAACTTCCGGCAGGCGTTCGTCGAAGGCCAGTTTTACGACTTCCCCTGCTTCGAAAAGACGGTCCCGGACCTCGTGAAACTCCTCTCGAACGACCCAAGGGGTGTGCCCCCCGATAAGTACAAGGTGTTGGACGATGTCCTGAAGTGGGCGACCAACGTCGGCTACCCGGGATACTCCACCGCGGCCATCGATGAAATTTACAGTACGTGGGTGCTCAACACGATGTTCGCCAAGGCGGCGAGCGGCGCGGCGACCCCCGAGGAGGCCTTGAAGGAAGCGGATGCCGCCTGCACGCGCATTTTCGCCAAATGGAAGGAGAAAGGGCTCGTCTAGTGCCGTTCCAACGTATTGCTGCGAACACGGCCAGGGAAGCCAGCAGGCCTGGTATTGACATCGCACACCCCTCAATTGGGTAATAAGAGTTGGAACGGCACTAGGCCAACGACCGCCTATTGTCTGTGAGGGCGCTCCACGCGCTGGCGGGAGACTCCGGTTGGCGGGGTCTCCCGCCTCTTCTACCAACCGAGGAGCCCTCGGCGAGAGAATGGATAGTCCGTGGCCACCGTAGAGACACGAGGGATAAAGAAATACTTCGGTGACGTGAAGGCGGTGGATGGCGTGGACCTCTCGACGAAGGAGGGGGAATTCCTCGTCCTCCTGGGGCCATCCGGCTGCGGGAAGACCACCCTCCTCCGCATGATCGCCGGCCTCGAGAAACAGACCGCGGGCGATGTCCTCATCGGGGGCGAGGTGGTCAACGACCTGCCGCCCCGGGCCCGGAAGATCGCCATGGTCTTCCAGAGCTACGCGCTCTACCCCCACATGACGGTCTTCAAGAACATCGCCTTTCCCCTCAAGGCGCAGGGGATACCCAAGGAGAGCATCCCGAAGAAGGTGGAGTGGGCCGCCTCGATGTTCGGGATCGAAAAGCTCCTCCATCGCAAGCCGCGCGAGCTTTCTGGCGGGGAACGACAGCGGGTCGCCCTGGCGCGCGCGCTGGTCCGGGAGCCGACTGTGTTCCTCCTGGACGAGCCCCTTTCGAACCTGGACGCAAAGCTGAGAACGTCTGCCCGTGACGAGCTTCAGCAGTTTCAGAAACAGATCGGGATCACGGCGATCTACGTCACCCACGATCAGATCGAGGCCATGGGCCTCGGGGACCGCATCGCGGTCATGCACCAGGGGAAGGTGCGGCAGCTCGGCACACCCCAGGTGGTCTACAGAGAGCCGGCCGATACCTTTGTGGCTGGCTTCCTGGGCTCCCCTCCCATGAACCTGGTCGAGAGGGATGATTACATCCTTGGCTTCCGGCCCGAGGATTTTCTGGCGAAACAGCTCCACGAAACCCAGGACAACCTGGCGACCTTTCAGTTCCGGATCACGCGGGTGGAACATCTGGGGTCCGATCGGCTCCTCTACGGGACCCTCGGTGATCCCTTTCCCCACGAGAAGATCATCGCCAACCTTCCCTCGACGGTGTCGCTCCCCATCCAGCAGGGGGAGACGTACGAATTCGCCGTCAGGCATAAGGACCTGAAATTCTTCGATCGGACCACCGGGCTCCGGACGGGTGCAAGGCCCTGGTAGGGAGGCGGAATGGAAGCTCGGGCACCGGCGGTGAGGGTTGCAGCGGACGCGCGCGGGAGCCGGCTCGGCCATCTGTTGGACAGCGAGAAGTGGCTAGGGCGATTCATGATTGGCCCCGCGATCCTCTACATCGTGCTGCTCGTCGGCTTTCCCTTTTTCCTGGCTCTCTACTACAGCGTGAGCGACATCACCATCGGAAGCCGCAGCTTGAACTTCGTAGGCCTGAAGAACTTTGCGGGCATAATCGGGACCGCGAACTTCAAGACATCCCTCAAGAACACCTTCATCTTTGCCCTCGTCTCTCAGATTCTTGTCCTGGTCCTGGCCAAGATACTCGCGCTCGCCCTCTACAAGGATTTCCGGGGAAAGTGGCTCGTCCGATTCCTGATCCTG
>JAHFDE010000109.1 GCA_023249165.1 Candidatus Methylomirabilota bacterium
ATCCCATTTTTGTCGACAGGGCAGAGGGGTCGCGGATCACCGATGTGGATGGAAACGTCTACATCGACTTCGTGGGGTCCTGGGGACCGTTGATCCTGGGACACGCCCACCCCCGCCTTGTCAGGGCGCTCAAGAAGGCGGTGGACCGGGGGACGAGCTATGGAGCTCCAACGGAACTGGAAGTCACCTTGGCCCGGATGGTGATCGAGGCCCTCCCTTCGGTGGAGATGGTCCGCTTCGTGAATTCGGGAACCGAGGCGGTGATGAGCGCCCTTCGGGTGGCCCGGGCCTACACCAACAGGGACAAGATCGTCAAATTTGCCGGATGCTACCATGGGCATGCCGACAGCCTCTTGGTCAAGGCCGGCTCGGGTGCCCTGACGTTAGGCGTCCCGAATTCCGGCGGCGTCCCCGAGGCCGTGGCGAGGGAGACCATCTCGGCACGCTATAACGACCTGGGTCAGGTCCGTGAGATCATGCAGGCGGTGGGGAGGGAAGTGGCGTGTGTGATCGTGGAGCCGGTGGCAGGCAACATGGGGGTGGTACCACCCAGGGCCGGGTTTCTCGAGGGGCTGCGGGAGCTGACCTTGGAATACAGGACCCTGTTGGTCTTTGATGAGGTGATCACCGGCTTTCGCGTGGGCTACGGAGGGGCGCAGGGGCTTTGCGGGGTTCGCCCCGATCTGACATGCCTCGGCAAGATCATTGGAGGCGGACTGCCGGTTGGCGCATATGGGGGACGTCGGGAGATCATGGAGCAGGTCGCTCCGCTGGGCGGGGTGTATCAGGCCGGTACCCTGTCTGGCAATCCGCTCGCCATGACCGCGGGGATCGAGACCCTCACCCTGTTGAAAGACGGGGGGATCTACCGCGACCTGGAGGAGCGGGGGAGAGTGCTGACCGAGGGGATCGAGGAGGCCTATCGACGCGCCCATCTCACCTGCTGTCTGAACCGAGTGGGCTCCATGTGGACACTCTTCTTTGGGAAGGGCCCGGTGGAGGACGACCGCGATCTTGAGCGGGTCGATAGCCGCCGATACGCCGCCTTCTTTCACGGTATGTTGGATCGAGGGGTGAGCCTTCCCCCCTCCCAGTTCGAGGCGGCTTTCCTGTCTGCCGCCCACTCCGCCCAGGATGTGGGAGTCTCTATTGACGCAGCCCGGGAGACCCTGCGCTCGTTGGTTCAGGGTGCATAGTTCAGGGTTCAGAGGTCGGGACGCTACCCAGGGTCCATGAACCATGAACCCTAAACCCCCCAGCGGTCATCGGTCATCCGACATCGGTCATCGGAAATGGAGCCCCTGGATTATCTCGAACACTTCCTGTATCGGGTGAGCGGAGCCCAGGCGACAGTGCAGGCCCCCCGCTGCCTCCGGGAACACTCCGGACTTTCGGAGTGTGACCTCTGCGTGAAGAACTGCCCGGTCCAGAGCATCGACCTCCGCGGGGGGGTTCACGTCTTGAGTCACTGTACCGGCTGCGGGGTGTGCCTCGCCGTGTGTCCGGTCTCCGCTTTTGACCTCAACGGGGCGGCGGCAGGACAGCTCCTTTCTCGCGCGGCCTCCATCCTACGCCGATGCCGCTCCCTGTCTATCACCTGCGAGCGGAGCGCCGATGTCGCATCGGCCGACCTTGTTCTGCCCTGTCTGGCGCGTCTAGACGAGACGGTCGTTCTTGGGGTGCTGGCCCTCGGGGCGCAGAAGCTCTCCCTCACGCGAGGCCCCTGCGGAGCCTGCCCGTACACAGAGGCGATGCCCCGATACCGGCGCACGCTGGATCGGATGCGCAGATGGAGTCGAGCCCTTTCGCGCGCTGCCGAGATCACGGAAGTGGGTGAAGGGGAAGAGAGTCCGGAGAGGAGTCAGGAATCGAAGGCGGTCGGGCCCGACCGTCGGGCCTTTTTCGCCTGGGTGAGGAGCGAAGGCATGCAGCTCATGGCCTCGCTCCTCGACGACTTCTCCCAGGGCCTTCACGGACGGAGATCCGTCGGGGGCGTTTCCCTCCCACTGCGGAATCGACTGCTGCCCCACGTCCTCAAGAAGTTGGGGGTCGGTGAGGAGGACATCCCCTACGACCCCGAGGGCCCCTGTGCCGAGCTCCTCCTCGACGAGGTCAAGTGTAACGGCTGTGAGGCCTGTGTTCGGATCTGTCCGACGAAAGCGATCGTGCGGAGAGACGACGCGGAGGTCTTTCGCCTCGGCCTGGAAGTGAGCCGCTGCGTCAACTGCGCCCTTTGTCTGGATGCCTGCATCCCGAATGCGTTGACGTACCGGCAGGGGCTTTCGCTCCGCGCTGTCGCCATGGCGAATCCGAAGGTCCTGGTGGAAAAGCCGTACCTCCGCTGCAGCCGGTGCGAGGCGCGCTTCCTCTGGAGCGAAGGCGTGGAGTCGGGAAGGCTCTGCTCGGCCTGCCATTTCCTGGCGGATCTCGAGAGGTCTCCGACCATTCCGGACGGGGCTGGCGGAGCGGCGGCGGAAATACCGGAGTAGGAAAAGGGCCGGGCAAAGGGGCAGGTGCCGGCATCTAAGTGGAGCATGGAGCAGAAGGACCGGGAAGATGTCCTGGCGGACATCCGAACCCTCGGGAAGAGGTGAAAACAGGCGATATTCCACTTGACAATCGAGGAGGATTCGTGGTACTCAGCACCTGGATTCACAAGCACAAGCAGAAGACGAATCCCGGGATGTGATGCCCTGCTACGGGGCATTTTTATTATCTATAGGTGAATGGCCATGGCGGCGGATTACGCATACGTTGCGCTTTTCCTCATCGTCGGCGCCCTCTTCGTCGTGTTCAACATCGACATCCTTTCGCGCCTTATACGCCCGGCGAAGCCGTCAGCGAAAAAACTCGACACGTACGAGTGCGGCGAAGATCCGATTGGCGGCCCATGGCTCCGGATCCACATCCGCTACTATCTCTTTGCCCTGGTCTATATCCTCTTCGCGGTAGAAACGGTCTTCCTCTTCCCCTGGGCCATCGTCTACACCTCCCTCGGGTTCTTTGCCTTTGTCGAGATGATGGTGTTCATCGTGATCCTCCTGGTCGGCCTCGCCTATGCCTGGGCAAAGGGGGCGCTGGAGTGGGTGTAATGAATGTCCGACGTCCTACGTCCGAGGTCCGATGTCAGGGGTGTAACGCTGTTGACGGACTTCGGACGTTGGACATCGGACTTCGGACGGCGAAGCCATGACGGCGGAAGAGATCCTGCAGCAGATTCGAGCCCGGTTCGGGAGTGAGATCCGGACATCAGAGGTCCGGCGCGGAGAGGCCTCTGTGACCATCACGGGGGACCGGAATCTCGAGATCTGCCGCTTTATCAAGGAGGAGCTGGGGTTCGAATATCTGAACTGCCTGAGTGGCGTCGATTGGATCGGCGAGAACGAGATGGAGGTCGCATATGCCATCTCCTCGCTGAGGCAGCCGGGAAAGATCATCCTCCGGGCCCGGATCCCCCGGAACGAGCCGGTCCTCAGCTCGGTGGTGCCACTCTGGGGGACGGCGAACTGGCACGAGCGGGAGGCCTTTGACCTGCTGGGAATTCGTTTTGAGAATCATCCAGATCTTCGGCGGATTCTCCTCCCCGAAGACTGGATCGGCCATCCCCTGCGGAGGGATTACCAAGACGAGCGGTTCGTCCCCTATCCCTGGGATGATCGGAAGCCCGGGAGTGTGGTCCGGCCGACGACGGCGTAGAGAGGGCGCGGCATGACGACGGTCAACCTTCACCTGCAGCAGGTCAAGGAACGGACCGCCGAATCCATGGAGGAGATGTGGGTCAACATGGGCCCGCAGCACCCGTCGACCCACGGGGTCCTGCGCCTGCTCATCAAGCTGGACGGGGAGGTGGTTCGCGAGTGCATCCCCTACATGGGCTACATGCACCGCTGCCACGAGAAGATCGGGGAGAACCGGGCCTACGTCCAGATCATCCCCTATACCGACCGGCTCGACTACCTCGCCTCGATGTACAACAACTGGGCCTACTGCCTCGCCTGCGAGCGCCTCATGGGGATCCAGATCCCGGAGCGGGCGGAGTACCTGCGGGTCCTCATCGGGGAACTGCAGCGGATCGCCTCGCACCTCATCTGGCTGGGGACCTTCGGGCTCGACCTCGGCAACTTTACCCTCTTCATGTGGTGCTTCCGGGAACGGGAGATGATCCTGGATCTCTTCGAGGCGGTCTCGGGGCAGCGGCTCAATTACAGCTTCATGCGGATTGGGGGGCTCGCCCTGGATGTCCCGGAGGGGTGGCTGGGGGACGTCAAGGCCTTTCTCCAGTGGTTCAAACCGCGCCTGCCGGAGTACGACCGCCTCACCACCGACAATATCATCTGGCAGAAGCGGATCCAGGGGGTGGGGATCCTCACGCCCGAAGACGCCGTGAGTTACGCCTGCTCTGGGCCCATGCTCCGGGGCTCGGGCATCCGGTGGGATCTCCGAAAGAATGACCCCTACGGGATCTACGACCGGTTCGAGTTTGACATCCCCGTCGGGACGCGCGGGGATGTCTGGGACCGGTTCTGGGTGCGGCGCCAGGAGATGGAGCAATCCGTCCGGATCGTGGAACAGGCCCTCACGGAGATCCCGCCGGGACCGGTCCTCGCGCCGGTGGCCAAGAAGCTGCGGGCGCCGGTGGGAGACATCTACTCTCGGGTGGAGAGCCCCCGAGGAGAACTGGGGGACTACATCGTCGCGGACGGGTCCGAGAAGCCGTACCGGTACAAGGTCCGCGCGCCAACCTTTGTGAACCTGTCTGCCCTCCCGGTGATGCTCCCCGGCTATCTGGTGGCCGATGCGGTGGCGGTGCTCGGAAGCGTGGACATCGTCCTGTGCGAAGTGGATCGGTAGATAAAGCAGCAGTCGGCGGACTTCGGCGAGCTCAGTCGAGCCGTCAGCGATCAGCAGTCAGCTCAAAGCCTTTGTATGCATGCTGACAGCGGACAGCCGACTGCTGACAGCCAGAGGGTAAGAAACGCCAGATGCCACAGATCCGTGAGGAACTTGTCGCGCGTTTTTACGCCCTGTTCGAGGGGTGGGGCATTCCGTGGATCGTGCCGCGTCTCGTCGTCATGCTGGTGGTGGTCAGCATCATCATCCTCTTTATCTCGGTGTCGGCCATGTTTTTGATCTGGTGGGAGCGAAAGATCAGCGCCCACATCCAGGCTCGGTTTGGGCCGATGCGGGTGGGGGGCTGGCACGGGTGGGCCCAGAGCATCGCCGACGGGGTCAAGCTCCTCCTCAAGGAGGACATCATCCCGACCCAGGCCGACAGGCCGGTCTTCATCCTGGCCCCCATGGTCGTCTTCGCCGCTGCCTTGGCCGCCTATGTGGTCATCCCATTCGGTCCTGGCCTTATCGTAGAGGATCTCAACATCGGGATCCTGTACGTCATCGCGATTTCCTCGCTGACCGTGGTCGGGATCATCATGGCCGGCTGGGGCTCGAACAATAAGTATGCCGCGTTGGGGGCGCTCCGGTCCGCGGCGCAGGCGGTGAGCTACGAGGTGCCCCTGGTGGTCTCCCTGATCGGTCCGCTCCTCCTGGTGGGCTCTCTCAGCACGACAAAGATCGTGGAGGCCCAGCGGTATCTCTGGTTCATCGTCTTGCAGCCGTTGGCCTTTCTGACCTATTTCACCTGTGCCGTGGCCGAGACCAATCGACTCCCCTTCGATATTCCGGAGGCGGAGTCGGAGCTCGTGGCAGGATTTCATGTCGAATATAGCGGGATGCGCTTCGCCATCTTTTTCCTGGCGGAGTATGCTAATATGTTCACAGTCTGTGCCATCGCGACGACCGTCTTTCTGGGGGGATGGCGCGGACCCCTGTTGCCCCCGTGGCTTTGGTTCCTCCTGAAGACCTTTTTTCTCCTTTTCGTGATGATCTGGCTTCGGTGGACGCTGGCCAGGGTGCGGGTTGACCAATTAATGAACGTCGCCTGGAAGGTCCTCCTGCCCTTGGCCTTTGCCAATCTGGGAATCACCGGACTGCTCGTCTGGGTCTTTAGCTAGGGGGCTAAGAAGAAGATGTGGCGATATCTCCGAGAGCTTTGGGGAGGCTTCTGGAGCATCATCCTCTCGATGCAGATTACGCTCCGGTACCTGTTTACCCGGGCGGTAACGGTCCAGTATCCTGAGGAGAAGCGGCAGCTCCCGGTCCGGGCGCTCACCCGACATGTGCTGACCGTTGATCTGGACTCGAAGGAGCTCAAGTGCACCGCCTGCGACATGTGTGCCCGGATCTGTCCCGCCAACTGCATCCACCTGGAGGGGGAGGGGAAGGGGAAGGCACGCCGGCCCAAGTGGTTCGTCATTGATCATAACCTCTGCATGTATTGCAACCTCTGTGTCGAGGTCTGTCCCTTTGACGCCATCTCCATGTACACCGGCATGTACGAACTGGGCGGGTTCAGTCGAACCAGTCTCGTCTACGACATGGAGACGATGCACGCCGACGGCTTCTATCCCACCATTATGACTCCCCGCTCCCCCGCAGGAGCGGCGGTGAAGCCGCCTGCTGGCGCAGGCGCTGGAAAGCAGGGGCGCAAGGCTTAACACCCGTCGAGGGGGATGGGGTGACGGAGGTTTTCTTCTTTGCCCTGGCGGGCTTTACCGTGGCTGCCGCGCTGCTGGTGGTCTTGGCGCGAAATATCGTCCATTCCGCCGTCGCCCTGATCTTTTCTTTTTGCGGTGTGGCCGGGATCTACGTCCTTCTGGATGCCGAGTTCTTGGCCGCCGTCCAGGTGCTCATCTATGTCGGCGGGATCACCATCCTGCTCCTGTTTGCCATCATGCTGACCACCAGGATCGCGGCACGGGCGGATGTCTTTAACGAACAGGTGGGTTTCAGTGCCCTGATTTGCTTGGGGATTACGGCCATCCTTGTCTACGCCTCCCTGACGGGAATCCAGGTCTCTGGCCAGGCCCCGACCCCTCCCGAGACCGCGCCTGCCCTTGGGCGACTCCTCCTCACGACCCATGTCCTTCCCTTTGAGCTGGCCTCCGTGCTGCTCCTCGCCGCCATGGTTGGGGCGATTATCCTGGCGCGGCGGGAAGGAGAGTAGTGGAATGATCCCGCTGTCTTACTATCTCACCCTGGGGGCTCTCCTCTTCGGGGTAGGGATGTTTGGTGCCCTCACCCGGCGCAATGCGATTGCCATCCTGATGGCGGTTGAGCTGATGCTCAACGCGGTCAACGTGAACTTCATTGCCCTGTCCCGGTATCTGCCCAACTCGACCCTGGACGGCCAGGTCTTCGCCATCTTCGTCATCACCGTGGCTGCGGCCGAGGCGGCGGTGGGACTGGCCATCGTCCTTGGCCTTTATCGCAACTTCAAGACCGTGAACGTCGATGAAATCAACCTGATGAAGTGGTAGGAGCGGTTCATGGTTCATAGTTCAGGGTAAGGGCCCTTCAGACGTCTTGCTTCCCATCCCTGAACGCTGAACCCTGAACCATGAACGGGGTTTTCTCATGGCGGAGCTGATCTGGTTGGTACCAGC
>JAHFDE010000110.1 GCA_023249165.1 Candidatus Methylomirabilota bacterium
CTCTTGACGTGTCACTCATTCACGGAGGGCGAAGATGCTAAAGGAGTTCAAGGAATTTGCCATGCGGGGTAACGTCGTTGACATGGCCGTAGGGATCATCATCGGGGCGGCCTTCGGGTCCATCGTCAGCTCCCTCGTTGCGGATATTCTCATGCCGCCGATCGGCCTGCTCTTGGGTAACGTTGATTTCTCCAATCTGTTCCTCGTGCTGAAGTCGGGTAAGGTCGTCGGGCCATACGCTGCCCTCGCCGACGCCAAGGCGGCAGGAGCGGTCACCATCAACTACGGGGTATTTGTCAATGCCGTCATCAGCTTCGTGATCGTCGCCTTTGCAGTCTTTCTGCTCATCCGGGCCATCAACCGGCTCAAACGCCAAGAGGCGGCTCCGCCACCTGCGCCGACAACGAAGGTATGCCCGTACTGTGTCTCAACGATTTCCATCACGGCGACCAGGTGCGCGCACTGCACCTCGGACCTGAAGGCATAGGACCGTGGCTTGGTGTCAGGGTCGAGGTTCGGCCATGATGGTTCGAGCGCTGGCGCTGGGGTCGATCGTGCGTGAGACTCCCATCCGCGCTGCTCGGAGGTCTGGTGGCGGCCGAGCTGTGGGTCAGGGCCGGGTGGGGCTTTGCAGCCTAACGGGCGCGAGAGGAGCAGGTCTCGAAAACGGGCCTTGACAGGAGACGGGGGGCGAACCATATTAGTGATGCCCCAAGAGGTCCAAGGGACGACCGGTAACCGGGGGTCGTAAACTTCTCTCGGACCGGACCGGAGCTGTAAGCCGAACGGCAAGCAGCGCCGCATCCGGAGCGAGAGGAGGAGGAAGGCTAACGGGTACCGGGAAAACCGATGGGTCACTTGGGGCGTTTCTTTTTAGATACTTACAGGACAGGGGGTCCCCGCCCTTCTAGAAGAAGAGTAGCGACGCCAGGCCTACCGCGGTCAAGCCGCTCCCGACAAGGAGAACGTAGTACGTCTGCGGACCGACGTCCACGCCCACAGAGATTCCCACCACGATTATACCCATGAGGGCCATAACCAGGCAGATCTTGCGTGCTGCCTGCCCCCGCCTGTGCTGTCTGATCGCCGGGCTGAGCCAGGACGATCTTCGGGGAAAGGGGATTTCACGCGCGGCGATCGCCGCGCGCACCCATCGCCATGCCCCGACGAAGCTGGGGGACATCCGGAAAAGTGTGGCGCAGGCGCGCCGGCGGTTGCGGCCTTTGGCGCGTTCGGCGAGGCCTTCCAGGTGCCATTGGGCCTCCCGCTTCTCGCCGGCCTTGAGGAGCAGCCGGGCGAGGGCGTAGGTTGCTTCGAAATGCCACGGCTCGATTTCGCATGCCAGGCGCAGCAGGCGAATTGCCTCGGGCCGGTGGTTTCGACGGCGGAAATGGCGGCTTCCATCCAGGAGGGCCTTCACCGCGTCAGGCGGTCGCCCGCGACCGACCTGCAGCCGGGCGATGGATTTCCAGACTTCGAGCTGATGGGGCAGGTAGCGCGCCGCCTGCATGTAGATGCTGAGGGCTTTGTCTTCATGCATGTCGCGGGTGTATCCCTCTCCCGCGGCGACGAAACTCTTCCAGGCCCCGGCAAGCTGCGTCCTCTCTGCGAGGAGCGGTGCCAGCTTTCCGTGGGTTTCGTAGTCGGAGGGGTCGACCTCGAGCACCTTTCGATACTCGGCGATGGCCTTCCGCACCTTCCCCTTCGCTCGCGCCTTCTCGGCGGCCGCAAGGATAGCGAAACGGTCATACGACTTGTGGCGCTTGAACCACATACACGTATCCCTCTTGATCGAGGAGAGGCCTCGGGGTGCTTAAGCTTGACGAAAGAGGTGCAAGCTCCGTGCCCACACGTCGGCCAAGGTAAAGGGTGAGAGGAGGGTCAGTCGCTCGGTGGGAGGTGGCCGTAGTAGAGGCGGTGGAGGCGGGCGGGGCGTACCCCAAAGAAGTACAGGAGCCGCAGCATCCACATCAGCAGGGCCGTTCTGACAACCCCCTCCCGTTCCCATTTCCGGGCCGAGGCGGTCACGGCAAGGCGGAGGCAGGCAATGGTGCCGTGTCGCTTGAGGCGTTTGGAGAATTCCACATCCTCCATCAGGGGGATCTCTGGATAGCCCCCCATCTCGGCGAAGATGTGCTGCCGGAGAAAGAGACCCTGATCGCCGGTTGCGATCCGTGAGAGGCGAGACCGGAGATTGATGAAAAAGGCGATGACCCGGAAGATGACGCGGGGGCTGTCGAGGCGGACGTCGAATCGCCCGCCCGCGACCCGCGGATCGGCCAGTGCCGCTCGGATAGCCTCGGCGGCCCCGTCGGGCAAACGGGTGTCGGCATGCAGAAAGAGGAGGGTCTCTCCGCGGGCCTCCCGGGCTCCGGCATTCATCTGCCTGGCCCTTCCACACGGGCTCGCGACGAGTCGGGCGAGAGGGTACTGGGCCACCACCTGCGTGCTCCCGTCGGTCGAGCCTCCATCGACCACGATGACCTCCGCCCCCGGGCATTTCTGGGACAGGTCCGGGAGGAGCCGCTCGAGGTTGGGCGCCTCGTTCAGGACGGGGATGACAATGCTCAGCATCTCTGTCCGACATTACTCCACCCGACCCCTACGATCAAGGGCGGGTCCCTCGGTGGCCGAGGGTGCTTCGGGTGCCGGGTATAGGTTCGGGCTCCCTTGGCACCCGTTTTGCTACGCCGTTCCGTGGGCCTGGAGAAGAGAGGAACCATCAGGCGAGGCCGCCTGTGGCCCAGAAGCGGCAGGCCTGGCGGGGTTATGGGGGCGCGGGGCAAGAGCCCTCTGCCGTGAACTGCCTTACCGGGTGGAGAAATCGTGGAGCATTTACCCAGAAGCCGGACCTTTGCAATCCTCCGGTACACCCTCATCATCGCGACGGCCTACTTGCTGCTGGTCGAGCATGAATTTGCGTCCCCCCCGACTGGCTTTATCCTGCTGATCGCAGCCGCCCTCGTGTCGAATGTGGCGTTGACGCTGCTTCCGACGCGCATCATCGACTCTACGGCCTTCCATGCGGTGATCATTCTCGGCGACACGCTCTGGATCACGGCGGCGCTCCTGTATAGTGGTCGCTTTCACACCGAATTCTTCACTTTGTACTTCTTTGTGCTCCTCCTGGCGGTGATCGGGGAGAATCTCGGGCTGATCGCGGTCGGGGCCGTCGTCGTGTGCCTCGCATATGTCTTCGCCCTGTCAGCGAGCGCCGGCTCCACCTCGTTGTCGAGTTCGCGGCTCCTGATCCGCATCCCCTTTCTCTTCACGTTTCTCTTCACGGCGGCGGCGTTCTACGGCTACCTCATTGACCGCGTCCGTCGCGAACAACAGCGCACCCGCGAGCAGGCGCACACAGTGGCGCGCCTGGAGGAAATCCAGCGAGAACTGGCTGAGCACGCGCTGCAGGTGGAGCGCGTGAATGAGGACCTGGCGCGGGAAATCGCCGAGCGTGCGCGGGTCGAGGAGGCGCTCCAGCACGCCCGGGACCAACTCCGGGCCGTCCTGGATGCAGTGCCGGCGTGGGTGTCTTGGATCGGCTCGGATCTGAAATACCTCGGGGTCAATCGGCACATGGCTTCTGCCCTCCAGGCGCCCCCGGAGGAATTTGCCGGAAGAGAAGTCGGCTTCCTCGGGGCGAGTCCGGAGTTCATCGCATTCGTGCGGCAGTTCTTCGGCGACTCGATCCCCAAGTCCTCTCGAGAAATCAGTGCTGAGGTGAAGGGGATCGGTCGACGGTTTCTGATCGTGGCCCAAAAGTACCTGCACGGCCAGGCAGCGGTCTTTGCCGGGATTGATATCTCCGAGTTGAAGCGGACAGAGGCGGAACTGCACAAGGCCAAGGAGGCCGCCGAGGCGGCGAGCCGTGCCAAGAGCGAATTCCTCGCCACCATGAGCCACGAGATTCGCACCCCCATGAACGGCATCCTCGGCATGACGCGTCTGCTGTTGGGGACGGAGCTGAAGGACGAGCAACGGGATTTGGCCGAAACCGTGCGAGCGAGTGGGGACTCCCTCCTCTCCATCCTCGATGACATCCTCGACCTCTCCAGGATCGAGGCGGGAAAGCTGGCCATCGAACCGATCCCCTTTGACCTGCGGCTGGCCGTTGAGGAGGTGGCGGAGCTGCTGGCGGTCCGGGCAGGCGAAAAGACGCTCGAACTGATGGTGCGCTACCCTCCAGATGTTCCGCGCCGCGTTATTGGCGACCCCGGCCGCATCCGGCAGGTGCTCACCAACTTGACGGGTAACGCCATCAAGTTTACCCACCAGGGGCATGTGCTGATCAACGTGGAGTGTCACGAACGGACCGACCGGACCGCCAGGTTTCGACTGGCGGTTGAAGACACAGGCATTGGGATCTCTGAGGACCAACTCGAACGGATCTTCGAGAAGTTCACCCAGGCCGATGCCTCGACCACCCGTCGCTACGGCGGCACCGGACTTGGGTTGGCCATCTCGAAGCATCTGGCGGAGTTGATGGGAGGCGCCGTCGGGGCCTGGGGCCGCCCCGGTGCAGGGTCGATCTTTTGGCTCGACCTCCGCTTGCCGTTGGATCTTCACGCGGCGCCTGCGCCCCTGCCGGTGGGCGATTTTGTGGGAGCCCGAGTGCTGGTCGTGGACGACCACGAGATCAACCGGCAGGTGCTCCAGGAACAAACGGGGAGTTGGGGCCTGCGCAGCGACAGCTGCCCGTCGGCCGGGGAGGCGTTGGTGAGCCTCCGTGCGGCCTGCGACTCGGGCGACCCGTACCAGATCGCCATCGTTGACGCCGGGATGCCGGGTATGGACAGCGAGAGCCTCGCCCGGGCCATCAAGGCCGATCCCGCCCTGCGGGAGACCGTGCTGGTGATGCTCACATCCATCGGCCAGCCGGGCGACGCCAGGCGTATGGCGGAGGCCGGATTTGCCGCCTACCTGGTCAAGCCCGTGCGCCCGTCGGAACTCATCGACGCCCTGGCCGCCGTCTGGGGGGCCAAGACCCAAGCGATGCCCCCCGGGTTGGTGACTCGCCACACCTTGGCCGAGTCCCGCGCCGCGAAGACACCACCGCCGGCCGAGACGAGTCGCCATATTCGGGCGTACGTGCTGGTGGCGGAGGATAACATCGTGAACCAGAAGGTCGCCGCGGGACTCCTGGAGGAGCTCGGCTGCCGCGTGGACGTCGTGTCAAACGGCAGGGAGGCCGTCGAGAGGTGCGAGCTGCTTCCCTACGATCTCGTCTTCATGGACTGCCAGATGCCCGAGATGGACGGCTACCAGGCGACGGCCGAGATCCGGAGGCGCGAGGCGTCGACGCGACACATGCCTATCGTCGCCGTGACCGCTCACAACATGGAAGGAGATCGCGAGAAGTGTCTCCGGGCCGGCATGGACGACTACGCCTCAAAGCCGGTGAATCCTGCCAAGCTCGAGGAGATCCTCGATCGATGGGTCATGCGCCGGCGGCCGACCCCGCCGTCGTAGCCCTCCTTCACCCCTCTCTGGCTTGCCTCAGTCAAATGCGTGCCTCCGCCAGACATACCCCGGCGTGAGGATCGTCCCCGGCTCCCGGATGGTCTCGAGGCCCGTAAGTGCATCGATCAGGATCGTCCGCTGCTGCCTCACGTGAAAGGCCTCCCCCAAGGGATGGCCGAACGGATAGCGAAGGAAGAGCGCCCGCGGGGGCTTGACCTTCATCGTGACCTCTTTCTGAAGGGTGATTCCGATCGTGGGAATCTTTCGCTGCTCAATGACGCGCTGGATCAGGCCCACGGCCTGATTGCAGAGCCCTCAGGCGGGCGTCAGCACAACGGCCTCGGCCCCTTCCCGCAGCAGGCGTTCAGCGACCTCAGGGGCCGTCTCTTCCATGAGTGTCTTCAGGTGCGGCCCGTCGATGTGGCCCATGAAGCTATACAGGGTAGGCGCGATCCGCCCGATAAACCCCTCCTCCGTGAGCTCCCGGAGCCGATCGATGGGGAGGACCACGTTGATGTCCCGGTCTGCCGCGGAATGATCGTAGTACTTGTGGGTGATGGTGAGATCATCCTTGTCGGCGTCGGCGGGGAAGGCCCGAAGGGTCGGGTCCCCGTCCGGATCCTCCATGTTGAAGGGCGGCTGTGACTTGAGGTGGACGCCCGCCGTGGTCACCATGGCAATGCAGCTTTCTCGAAGGGGCTTGCCGAGGGGGGCCCACGGGATCCCTTTCCCTTCGACGAACTGGTGGCCTCTCGCCCAGCGCTCCGCCAGCCATGGCAGGTGTTTGAAGAGCTGCACGAGAATCGCGTTCTTGAGGTCCTGAATCTTTCCCACGGTCGGTCCAGTCTACTCCTGACAGTTGGCTGTCGGCAGTCAGCAAGAATATTTTAGATGCTCGTGACTGATGGCTGAAGGTGGCAGTCTCCCGATTTGCTGACAGCTGATAGCTGACAGCTGGCAGCTACGGCAGTAAGGTGCCGCCACAACTGCTCCCGGCGCCGGCGGTGCAGGCATAGCAATGGTTGCCGATCAGGATCGAGTGGCCCTCGACCGCCTCTGGTGCGAGCTCCCAGATCTTCAGCGGCCCCCCATGCCGGTCTCGCAAGGGGAGATCGAGCATCTGGTTGAAGTCACAGTCGTACACGGAGCCCTCCCATCCGACACTCAACAGGTTCCTGCACATCACCTTGTCCAACGTGGCGGCATTAAAGGCGGACTCGAGGAGGTCCACGTATCGATCGTACTCCCCGCGCACCCTGAGGAGCCTCTCAAAGCGCGTGATGGGCATGTTGGTCAGGCAATAGAGACGATTAAAGACGATCCCGAATTTCTCGTACAGGACTCTCTTGTAGTCCTGTTCGAGGCGATCCTGGGAGGGTGGCAGGTAGGCGCCTAGTGGATTGTACATCAGGTGGAGATCTAGCCCGGTCCCCGGCACGCCGTAGCCCAGCCGGTTGAGGATATGGAGGGCGCGGATGCTCAATGCAAAAGTGCCGTCTCCCCGTTGTTGGTCCACGTTCTCCTCGGTATAGCAGGGGAGCGAGGCAATCACCTCAACGCGGTTCCGCTGAAAAAATTCCGGCAGGTACTCCTTGCCTGGCTCAAAGATGACAGTGAGATTGCACCGATCCATGACATGACGCTTCAGGCGTACGCAGGACTCCACGAGATAATCGAAGTGGGGGTTCAGCTCTGGCGCCCCACCCGTGATATCCACGGTGGGGATCGCCGACCTCTCGAGGAAGCGGAGGGTGGCCTCAACCGTTTCGCGCCCCATCATCTCCTTCCGTCCCGGTCCAGCCTCCACATGACAGTGGATGCAGGCCTGGTTACAATACTTGCCCATGTTGATCTGGAGCACATCGATCTTACGCTTGCGAAGGTCGTCTCCCGCCTCTTTCGTTCTTTGGGCAAAGGGCTGCATGCTCCTCCTCCCCTCTTCACGCGCAGCAGGCAGTGCCGGG
>JAHFDE010000111.1 GCA_023249165.1 Candidatus Methylomirabilota bacterium
TATGTCCCCAGAGGAGGGTAAAGAGGGCGTGGCGGGCCGTCCTGCGAATCTGCTCGTAGTGCCGGCAGACCCCGTCCGCAAAGTGGACGCGCGTCCGGTCCTCACGGCAGAGGAGAACCCGTCCAGAGACAGCGTTGTGCCGGAGGCCCAGGGGGGCCACATTGAGCACAGTGACATCCACAGGCAGACGCAAGGCCCGACTCAGGTCCTTGGCGAGGGTGACCTGATACTGGAGAGAGGCCCGCCGCGTCCAGCGGGCGTGGTCCAGGTACACCGCTACGTCGATGTCCCGGAATCGGCTCCCGTTGACGAACGAACCGTGAAGATAGGCGAAGAGGACCTCTTCGCGAAACTCCAGGAGGTCCCGCAGGGCGGAGGTAACGTGGGCCTTTTCCCGAGAGGTCAACCGGTACCTAGGAAGCACGGAGGATCCTCCCCGGTTCTCTGGCACCGCCACGGTCGTCACGGCGCAAATACTCCTCACAGATCACCCAGACGCCCGGCCCCTTCACATGGACCTCAGCTTTGAGGATCCCCTGACCTGTGATCTCCCACGGTCTCATCCTTCTCCGAGCTCCCTCCGTTCCACCTGCACGTCCCGCTCCATGGACATCCGCCGGCGGATGCGGCGGAAGGTGAGCATGTCGCGTTTCAGATCGGGATTGCCCATCCGCTTGTCGAGCGAGATGACCTCTTCCAGGAGGCTGAGCGCGTTCCGATACTCTCCCTTCTCCTCGTGGACGATCGCAAGATTATGCATGAGAACCGTGACGCGGAGGAGGTCATCCCGTTCCCGCAGGATCTGGATCCCACGTTGGTACGTCTCCTGTGCTCCGTCGAGATCCCCCATCTCCTTGCGGGCAAGACCAAGGCTGTTGAGAATCCCGGCACACCCCAGGGCATCCCCCAACGCCTCGTGGAGGGCATAGCTCTTTTCGTAGTATTCGGCGGCCTGCTGCCACTCCCCCCTTTGATGATGCACGCGGCCGATGTTGGCCAGGGTGATCGAAAGCCCGCGAGTATCTCCGGTCCCTTCCTGGATGAGCCGACCCTGCCCGTACGCCTCGAGGGCCTCCTCCCATCTCTCCATCTTGGCCCACAGCGTGCCGATATTGTTCCAGGTCAGGCCGAGGCCCACCCTATCGCCGAGTTCCTCTTTGATCCGCATACTCTCGCGGTAGTGCTGCAGTGCCTCCTCCCATTCCCCCTTCGCCTCATAGGCGTTCCCCATCTTTCCGAGGGTGGCGGCGAGCCCGGGCCGATCGTCAAGCTCCTGCTGCAGACGCCGGGCGCGGTCCAGGGACTCCAACCCCTGATCCCACGCGCCTTGCTGAAGCGAGAGATGGGCCATCAACGCAGCGACAGAGGCCTCCCCCGGCTTGTCCGCCAGTTCCTCAAAGACCTTGAGGCTTTCCTGAAAGACCGCGAGGGCCTCCCGATGCTTTCCCTGCGTCTGGTAGACGGTCCCGATCTTGGCCAAGGCCCAGCCGGTCCCTGGAGCATCCCCCCCCGCTTTACATCTATCCAGTTCTGCTAGGAGTGCGGGAAGGCTCACCTGTCCCTGCCCTGGGGTCCCCTGCCGATCGTCCTGACGCATCCCTTGCCCTACCTCCCCTCGGCCTGTGGCCTCTTGAAGATCATGAGGGCCCCCACCGTTCCATAGGCGAAGCCATCCTTGTTGGGCGCAATCAGGGGGACCACAGAAACCATCTCCCACCCCTCCCGACCCACGTCATTGAGCCAATCCAATCCGCTGACCAACCCTTCGGCCGTTTCCTTGAACATCACCATCCGGTCCTGATATTGCCAGCGCATTTTTCGTCCTCCATGGAGGGTTTAGGAGTCCGCCGCAGGGTCGAGCAGGGGCTCCGGCAGGCTGAGGGCCCTTGCGATGCCTTTCCGGACTTCCAGCAGCATGGCCTGCCGCTCCTCCGGGGGCGCCTGCTCGACCTCGAGCATGCCACAGGTCACTCTGCAGTTCAATTCCCGCAGCCCGGCCTGGTTCCCCCCCTTGCCGAGCTGTCCGATGATCATCTCCTGCAGAACCTGGTACAATGGCTCCTTCAGGAAGGACATCTGTGCGGTCGGATCGTGGAGCATCTCGTAGAGATAGCTCATGAAGACCCGGCTGATGTGCCGAGCCATCTGACTCGCGTCCATGCCGTCGTCATCTTCCGTGAGGAGACGGACTCGCTCCTCATGAGGCAGAAGGGCCCAGACCTCTGATGAGATCCGTTGCCGCGTCACCAGACTTCCCGACCGGTACCGGTCTGTGAAGCTCAGGACGGTCCGGCCGCCGATCTTCTCATCGAGGCGCCTGACGAGGTCATGGAGGTCCGCCTCTGGGATGTCATAGAAGGAGGGGTAGCGATCTTTGAGGGGGGAAAGTTCGCGGCGCATCTCGTCGACCGTCATGAGGTCGGTCAGGGCCTTGACGGATAGCTGGAGCTCCTCCCGGGACATCGCTGCAGTATCCGGGGCCGCTGTCGCTTCCGCGACCTGGTCTCCTCCCCGGGGAATCCGCTGCATCGCGCCTTCAAAGAGGCTGTCCAGGGGTCTGTCGAGGGAAATGACTCGGGCGATCTCCTCGCGGATGCCCAGCAAGATCTCCTCTGCGGCCTCGGGTGGGGCCTTGTCCGCCTCCTGGGTCTTGGGCAGGAGCCTGTTTCTAAGGGCGCGGAGATCTTCGGGGGACAGCCTGGCTAACGACTCTTGGATTTCAAAGTAGCTGGGGAACTCGATGGCCGCCATGGAAAGGGTGAGATCGCAGTACAGGTCATAGTTCCGGCAGAACAGGAGCCGGGCCATCTCCCGCCGGAGCTGCGCCGGGGTGAGGGCCTCTTCGTCCGAGGCCAGCAGGTACCACTTCTCGGCGCAGGACATGTTCTGAAGCTCCTCTTCCGTCAGGGCGCTGAGGCCCGAGCCTTCGACCTGGGTCTTGAGGTCGAGGTCCGCGAGGGCCAGTTGGGTGTACTGAGGGATGAAGGAAACGACGAAGGTTTGGATCCTCTCGAAGGGGAGGTATTCGCTGTACCCTTCCAGGCAGAGGGTCCGGCTGGTCTCGTCCAGGCAGTCGGCGAACACGCGGACGGTCCATCGGAGTTGGTCTTCGGTCATCTCTGTGATCGTGGAGAGGAGTTCTTTTTCCCTGGAGTGGATGTATCGCCGCATCTGTTCAACCCGGGGCCCCTTATCCATCCCTCTTCTCCTGATCCTCCAGGGCCTTGAGCAGCCCCGCAACGATCTCTGCGCGGTGATCCTCTCGGATGTGCCAAAAGGCGTTCACCGGAATCTCGTCCTCGCTGTCCATCAGTTCTCCGATATTGATCGGGTCGGGTCCTCTCGCCGGCGGTCCCAGGAACCCTGCGAAGTAGTCGATGAGGGCGAATGACTCTCGACGCAGCGAATGGACGTCGGCCGTCCCATAGTCAGATCCGATCAAGAGAAAGAATTCCACCTCCTCCCGGCTCTCCTCGTGAGATGCCCGTCCTTCCATGAGGAGACCCCGGTCTCCCACCTCCTTCTTCATGAGCCGAAAGCGCCAAGCCATCACAATACAGCAGTCAGCAGTCCGCTGTCAGCAGTCCGCAAACCAATGAGCAGTCAGCGGCCAGCCGTCAGCGGTCCGCAAGAACCGGAAAGCTGATCGCTGACAGCCGACAGCCGACAGCTAATCAAATGCTCCAGGGACACCAGGCCCCCCACCCAAACGCCTGGTACTCGTCCTCGCCCATCCATTCCGCGAGGTGGGTTCGATGCTCTGCGACCAGTTGGAACCCCTGATCGAACTCGATGGTCACGATGTGCCGGTCTTCAAGATCACAGTACCGGATGGCGTACAGGTTCTCGGTGGCGGAACAGACGTCAATGGGCCGGATGTCCTCAAACCCCTGGCCGAGGATCCGGAGGATCTCGTAGAGGTCATAGGACCTCCCATTGATACTCAGTTGGAAATCCCTGGTCCCGAGTTCACCATACCGCTTCTCGATGGTCTCCCTGTCGATCATACCGTCGACTCCTTTCTACCGGTCACCAACGATGAAGTAGCAGTCGGCAGCCAGCGGTCAGCAGTCGGCAATCAGCAAAAGCTTTCATGAAAGGGTATCCTCAATGCTGACCGCTGATAGCTGATGGCCGATGGCTTGTGAAATGCTGACAGCCATCTTGCTCCTCTAGGAGGCCTCCTTCAGTCGGTGCATCAGGTCGGCGAGATCGGAGGCGCTCCGCAACGGTTTGACATCGGGGCGTCGTACGTCAATCAGCCGATCCAGCACCTGCCTGGGGGTGCAGCCCGCTGGTTCCCATCGGATTCCAAGGGGAAAGAGGGGATCGGCTTTCGAGGCCGCCTCCCATGTCTCCAGGGAGGCAATCCGTGGATCGAGGATCCTGGCCCGCTCGAAGCCGCTCCGCTCAATGTCAAGGTTAAAGCCGGTCTCCCAGAAGAAATTGAGGAGGGTCTCCATCTGTTCCCCCAGGGGGAGGTTCTCCAGATCCTCGGGATGCCCGCGGAGGCATGCGCGGCAGTTCGAGGTCAGGACGGGATCGACCTGGACATTGAAGAGATTGGGGACATAGAGCGGGTCATCAGGAGACTGGAGCGGCGCGTTCCGGTAATAGACGCGCATCTCTTCCAGCCCTCCGCCATACGCCTCGTCCCCCTCGATGGTATAAAAGATACAGATGTGAATGGTATAGGGGAAGGCGAGCCAGTGGGCGCTGTACGCTCCGCCCCCTTCCATCTTGGCCGGGCTCCAGGTCACGCGCCGAATCTCAGGGGGGAGCTCCACCACGAGTCCCGTGGAGGCCCCGCGGACTTTCACGTACCGGGTCCCGGCCGGGAGGAAGAGGGTCGTGTCCCTCTGGGACGTCTCCATGGACGAGGCGATGCCTCCCAGCAGCTCCCGCAGACCGACCTGTCGCTCTACGGTGCGTCGCCCGGCCCCGTCCCCTCCTATGGCGTACGCTGTATCCCCGACGATCTCGATCACATCGTCCATGGTACAATCGTCCTGAGGAGGCTGCAGCGGCGATCGCCCTTCTCTCCAGCCTGGCGCACAAATTCGAGATATTGACCTGGCAGGAGAATTTGGCCCTCGTTCACCTCCTGCCCGTCAACGAGGGCTATCGCTCTCGGACTGATGTTCATGGCCTGACCGAGGACCACCCGGACGTCGCCCACCGTCTTCCCGGCAACGCCGACGGATAGGGCGTGAATGCCATACACGACACGGACCTTTCCGACCCCCTCTCCCTCGGGGGGCGCAGAGATGGGTAGGGTCTTGGTCTCCTTCAATCCTTCGCTGCTCAAGATCGTTGAGCCAGGGGGAATGACTGTTTCACGAACATCGTTTGAATTCTATTGCCGGTCGGCGGGGATGTCAACAGCAAAGGGGCGTGAGAAGCGGCTCACGTCACTTCGACTCGGCGATACGATACATGAGATTGGCGAGATCGGAGGCGTCGGCGATGGCCTGGCGAGGCTGGGGGCCGGACTCCACGAGATGGTCTATGACTTCCCCGATTGTTAAATCCAGCCGCTCCCACGGGACGTGGAGAGGGAAGAGGGGGTCGGCCTCTGAGGCCGCCTCCCAGGCCTTGGGTGAGGCGATCCGTGGATCGAGGGTCCTGGCCCGTTCGAAGCAGTTGCCGACGATGTCGGTGTTAAAGCCGGTCCCCCAGAAGAAATCAAGCAGCATCCTCACCTGCTGGACCAGCGGTCTCTCCCACAGGTCCTCGGGCCTCCCCCGGAGGCAGGCCCGACAGGCCGAAGGCTTTGCGGGGTCGGCCTGAACATTCCAGAGATTCGACATCAGCAATGTATCATCCGGGCCCTCCAGCGGCGCGGTCCGGTAGTAGACGCGCATATCCTCAAAGCGTCCCTGGAAGAAGAGGAAGATAGAGACGATGTAGGGGAAGGCAAGGCGGAAGGTCTCGTACTCCGCCCCCTTTCCCATAGAGGCGGCGCTCCACCGGATGACCCGCACCTGGGGTGGTGTCTCGAGGCACACGATGTTTACCACGCCCTCGAGCTTGACGATGCGGGCCCCGGGCGGGAGGAGAAGGTGGTGTCCCCGGCCGGGCCGGCGGACGGCGGCGGTGACCTCCCGAAGGAAATCCTCGAGCGGGACCTCGCGATTAGGCGTATGCGGGGTCCCGTCCCGGTAGAGCAGCACCTTCTTCCCCTGGATTTCGATCCGCTCCACGTCTCGCCTCATCATTCTCGTTGAGCGGCTAGTGCCGTTCCAACTTGTTGTGCCTACTGCCGAACAGGAATCCAGCGAGTCGTCTCTTCAAGAATCGCTTGTCTCGTCCGCTCAAGAGCACGTAGGTATACTGCATGGGGACTGCCGCGCCTTGGCGAAAATAGTTGGAACGGCACTAGCTTATGCCACTGTCATCGGGGTGTCAAGGCATCGCTAGACCCCAGACCGCAGACCGCAGACCCCGGACCAGGCTCCCGTCTCCGGTCTCCAGTCTCAAGTCTGAGGTCTGAGGTCTGATGTCTGATGTCTCAGGTCTTCTCCCTGAGCCATGCCAGTGCCCGCTGGAAGACCTCGGGGTTGAATTTCAGATCGAGATGGTTGAACCAGTGGTGCAGATAGGGAATGATCGTTGGCGTGAGTGCGGTTTCGGGATGCTGGAAGGTGGTGACGGGGGCCATGGTTGCGTGGGGGAGATCCTGAGCCACGCGACGAATCCCTTCGATGAGGGTCGGGATATCCCGTTCCCCGTGCAGGAGCAGGACCGGCCGGTCGGGCTGCTTCACTTCGTCCATCTTCCGGAGCAATTCCAGGATGGTGCTCGGACTCGGGCTCCGGACGGTGGTGGAGCCGAACGCGAGGAGCATCTGCCGTCCCTCCTCGGAGGGCCGGCTGGCAACGGCGGGAGAGATGGCTACGACCAGGTCGGCGCTGGAGATGAGTGCCAGCCGCCCGCCCAGGCTGTGCCCCACGGCCACAACCCTCGCGTAGCGGCGCAGCCAATGGAGGGCCGCCTCGAGATCCTGTAACACGCCTTCATCCAGGGCGGCAGGATGTTCGCCGTGTCCCCGGAGGTCGAGGGCCAGCGCCGCCCATCCCTCCTCGGCGAGGCGGGCCGAGATGCCCAGCATCTGTTCCTTGCAGCCCCCGTAGCCGTGGACCACGGCGGCTCCGCCGCGCGGGGCTTCGGGGAGGAAGAGGTAGGCGGGCACGGCGTGGTTGTCCGCCGATCGCAGGTCGGTCACGCGGAGGAACTGCATCATGCCCTCCTCTGTGGTTCACGGTTGAGAGTTCACAGTCCGATGTCAGCGGAAAATTCCAGGAGTTGCTCATTCAGTTGGACCAGCACCTTCG
>JAHFDE010000112.1 GCA_023249165.1 Candidatus Methylomirabilota bacterium
CGACGCGCTCGCGGAGGCGCACCAGGTAGCCGGAGACGACGCGCGGCCCCAGGGGGACGAGGACGCGCTTGCCGGGAGCGGCCGCCTCGCGGAGGTGGGGCGGGACGGCATAGGTGAGGGGCTTGTCAATGGGTGTAGGCAGGGCGACTTCGGCGTAGGCGGGACGATCTGCTGGAGCCATCATGTCTCTGCCGCTCTTCTCGCTGAGGCTACTCTCAGGGCTTGTCCCCGCATCTTTGTCTAGGGTACAATGCGGCGGTTGTCGGGGTCTATCGCATTTTTTGGCCACCCCCTCTACCTGGCGATGCGGGGGCGACCTGGTCCGTGATCAAAGGGAGCATCGAGGGGATCGAGGACGACGTTGGGGCGATGAAAGCAACGTGTGAGGCGGCGGTCGCCGGGGTGAAGCGCTCAAACATGGATCGCGGACAGGCGTTCCTCCTCGACTTTGACCATACCCTCTTTGACACCGATCGATTCTTCTGGGTGGATGTCCGCGCCGCATTTGCCCGATTTGCGATCGATGCCAAGATCTGGGAGGAGAGCTACGGGGTGGTGTGGCCCACGGGCTACTCGCTCGACAAACACTTGGAACATCTGGCCCGGCAAGGGTGGGTGGCGGATTCCGTCGTGGCCCAACTCAAGGGCGTGCTTCGTGAACGCTTTGCCGATCTCCGCTCGTATCTCTTTCCGGATTCGGAGCCCTTTCTCAAGCGACTGCAGACGGAAAAAATCCCCTGTTTTCTTCTCTCCTTTGGGGATCCGGCCTGGCAGGCCTACAAGGTCACCGGGGCACGGATCAGCGGCTTCTTTCACGAGGTCTTCTTCACCGCCCAGGAACAGGCCAAGGCGGAGGTCGTCGAGGCGCTGGCCGGACGTTTCGCGCGCCTCGACATGGTGGATAACGACCCTCGCGAGCTCGATCGGGTCAAGGCCCGCCTCACCCAGATCGACACCTTCTGGATCAGTCGGGTTCCGGCTGAGGCGCTCGAGAGTCCGGATCCCGCGGTCCGGGAGCGCTTCCGGGAAGCGCGGGGATACGCGACACTCACCCCTGAGTTCTCCCACCGCCGCTGCACAACCCTGGATGAGGTGTCCTGGTGAGCCGGTCCATCGTCGCGTCCGCTCCCACCCGCATCGATTTCGCCGGTGGGACACTCGACATTCCTCCCCTGTATCTCTTTCATGAGCCTGCCGTCACCGTCAACGTGGCCATCGACCTCTGTGCCACGGTCGCCGTGCGGGAGACCAAAGAGCGCGGGATCCACCTCGTCGCCCGGGACCGAGACATGCAGGCCTTCTGGCCCTCAGCAGATCAGATCGATTGGCGGCAGAACCGCTTCCTCGAACTGACGGCCCGCCTCCTCCGATCGTTCGTTCGCCTGTCAGCCGTTGAGGTGATCACCGACTGTCAGGCGCCTGCGGGGGCGGGAACCGGGGGCTCCTCTGCGCTGGCCGTCGCCGCAACAGCGGCGTTGGCCCGCCTCGGGAACCGCCGGATGTCGAAGACCGAACTCATCGAATATGCGCGGGCCGTTGAGACCCAGACCATCCGAGTGCCGACGGGATACCAAGACTACTACGCGGCTGTCTTCGGAGGAGCCAGCGCGATCGAGTTCGGTCGCACCGGGGTCGTCCGCCGGCCGCTGGTCGAAGGGGAATTTTTGGACGAGCTGGAGCGGCACCTGCTCCTGGTCTATACGGGAGAGCCCCGGTTCTCTGGAGCAAACAATTGGCAGCTTTTCAAGGGACACATGAGTGGCGATCCCACGGTTTTTCGCTTCTTCGAGCAGTTGAAGGATAATGCGCTGGCGATGCGGGATGCCTTCCTGCATCGAGACCTGGGAGGTGTCGCCGAGGCCCTGAACGAAGACTGGGCCATCCGAAAGGCGATGTTGCCTCGTATGAGCACCCCGCTCGTCGATACGCTGATTCGCTCCTCGCGGCGTGCCGGAGCGTCAGGCGCCCGGGTCTGCGGGGCGGGCGGCGGAGGCTGCATTGTCTTTCTGGTCGATCCGGCATCCCGTTCGCGCGTCGAAAAACTCCTGGGCTCACATCGGGTGCAGATCCTCCCCTGCCGCATCCATCGGCGCGGGCTCACCGTACGAGTGATGAGCCATGAGCGATGAGTGCTGAGTGAAGAGCGAGACAGGATGAGGAGAGGGTTTTGATGCGTCTTGCCACGGTGCTTTGGGACCGTAGGCCGACACTCGCCGCGATCGTGGGTGAGACGGCGTTAAATCTGCCGGCCTGCGCCGCCGCGCTGCGGCGCGTTGGGCCCCGGGACATGCTCGATGTGATGGCTGGCGGTGCATCTGCCCCCCGGGGGGTGCGAGCGCTCTGTGCTGAAGCGGGGCGTCGCCTGGCGAAGGGGAGGTGGCGGTCTGCGGTTCGCGATCCGCGCGTCCGCCCCATCGACGGGGTCCGGTTTCTCGCCCCGATTCCGCGTCCGATGAAGAATGTCTTCTGCATGGGGCGCAATTATGCCGAGCACGCCCGCGAGCAGCAGGCCGAAGTCCCTGAGGTTCCGGTCTTCTTCACCAAGGCCCCGACCTGTGTCATCGGTCACGAGGCGCCCGTGATTTTCCATCCGGTGACGAAGAACCTTGATTATGAGGTCGAGCTCGCGGTCGTCATTGGCAGGAGGGGCATCAATATCCCGCGAGGAAAGGCGTACGACTTCGTCTTCGGCTATACGATCCTGATTGATGTCACGGCCAGAGATCTACAAAAGAAGCATTTGCAGTGGTTCAAGGGGAAGAGCCTCGACACCTTCTGCCCGATGGGACCCTGGATCGTCCACAAATCGGTGATCCCCGATCCGCATAAACTCCAGATCGGCCTGCGTGTCAACGGGGAGGTCCGCCAGTCCGCCAATACCAGTATCATGGTGTTCAAGATCCCGGAGCTGATTGAGGTCTTGTCGGCCGGCATGACGCTCGAGCCGGGGGACATCCTCGCCACCGGCACCCCCTCCGGCGTCGCGGCGGGCTTCGATCCGCCGAAGTGGCTTCAGGTCGGCGACGTGATCGAGGCCGAGATCGAAGGGATCGGGGTGCTCCGGAACCGGGTCGTCGCCCCGCGATCCTGAAGCACGGATTGTCGAGAGACCAGTTCTCCGTGCGTGATACGCCCTGAACCCGTGGTCAAACGAAGGGAGGAGGATGATGCGGGTGAGCATAACGGCGAAAAAGAACGGTCCCTATCGCGTAGAAGTGGCCGAGGGCGAGTGCAAGGTGCTAGACGCAGAAGGGAAGGCGTTCGATCTCAAAGGGAAGACGGCGTTCTCGCTGTGCCGCTGCGGGCAGTCCCAGAACAAACCGTTTTGCGATGGCACCCATGGGCGTGTCGGCTTCCAATCCGACGACCCGGCACCCCGCGTCAGCGGCTAGCCCCCCCACCGAGCCTATCGGGGTTAGGCTGACCCATGACCTTCTCAGTGTTCGGGTTAGCGCGAGGGACGGGAGGTGAGGCGGAGGTACTCCTTTTGCAAAAGCTGCAGGTCCTGCCACGCGCTCTTCTTCTCGTTGGGGTTTCGGAGGAGATACGCCGGATGGTAGGTAACCAGCAACGGGATCCCCTGGTAGTCGTGGAACTTCCCGCGGAGCTTCGACAGCGGCACCTTGGTCTTGAGGAGGTTCGCGGCCGCGATGGCACCAAGGGCGCAGATGAGCTTGGGCTTGATGGCCTTGAGCTGCGCGATCAGGAAGGGCTCGCAGGCCGCGATCTCGTCCGGTTCGGGGGTGCGGTTGTTGGGCGGTCGGGACTTCAGGACATTGCAGATATAGACCTGTTCACGCTTCAGCCCGATCGCCTCGATCATCCGCGTGAGGAGTTGACCGGCCCGGCCGACAAACGGCTCTCCCTGCGCGTCCTCGTCCGCCCCCGGCGCCTCGCCGACAAAGACCAAATCCGCCTTGGGGCTCCCGACCCCGAAGACGACCTGCGTCCGGTGTGCGTGGAGTTTGCACCGTTTGCAGTCCCCGAGGACCTGCCGGATCTCCTCGAGGCTCAGGGTCCCTGAGAGGAGCACCTCCCGCTCCGAGCGCGCCTCGTCGCGGGCGGGCGCCTCCGGAGTGCCGCGAACGAAATCGAGGCCCAACTGTTGCTGGGCCTCGAGAAGGCTCCTGGTTCTCTTCACGAGATCCGCCGCCTCGTGGCGCACGTCTTTCCGGCTCATGGTCTCATTCTCGCCCTTCGAGGCTATGGAGTAGGCTTGCGCAAGGCCACGACCCGATCGAGGATCCGGTGGGCCGCCTCCCGCTTCGTGAGCTCCGGTAACTCTTCCACGCCTCCCTCGCGATCGAGGATCGTGACGCGGTTGGTCTCGCCCCCGAAGCCGACGCGGATGTCGTTGGCCACGATCAGATCCAGGTTTTTCTTCTCGAGCTTCTCCCGTGCGTTCTGGATCAGCTCCTCGGTCTCGGCGGCAAAGCCGACTAGTGTCCGCGATCCCTTCCTTCGCCCCGCCTCGGCCAGTATGTCCGGGTTACGTACGAGTTCGACCGTCATCGCTTCGCGCTTCTTGATTTTCTGCCGGGCCTGGGTACTCGGTCGGTAGTCGGCGACGGCTGCCGCCATGATGAGGATTGTGGTGTCGTCCAGGCGATCCAGCACGGCGTGGTACATCTCTTCCGCGGTGGTTACGTCCATCCGCGTCACGCCGGGGGGAGTGGGGAGGAAGGTCGGGCCGCTCACCAACATTACGTGGGCCCCCCGATCCCGGGCGGCCTCGGCGATGGCAAAGCCCATCCTGCCGGAGGAGCGGTTGGACAGGTATCGAACGGGATCGAGCGGCTCCTGGGTCGGCCCAGCGGTCACGAGGACCGTCTCGCCGCTGAGATCCCCCTGGCGGTGGAGGATATCTTCCACCGCCTGGAGAATGGCCGAAAGCTCGGCCAGCCGTCCCCGGCCGATCAACCCCGAGGCAAGCTCTCCGTACTCCGGTTCCACAACAGAGACGCCACGGCCCTTGAGACGGCTGAGGTTTTCCTGGACCGCGGGATGGGCGTACATCTCCAGATCCATGGCGGGGGCGAGCAGGACGGGACAGGTGCTGCTGAGATAGATGTTGGAAAGGAAGTCGTCGGCCAGGCCATGGGCGCATTTGGCGATGGTGTTGGCGGTTGCGGGGGCGACCAGGAGGAGGTCGGCCCGGCCGGCCGAGGCCACGTGACCGATCTGCTTGTCGTACTCGAGCGTGAAGAGGTCGGTGAGGACGGGACGTCGGGACAGCGTCTCGAAGGTGAGAGGGGTGACGAACCGCTGCGCGCTCTCGGTCATCACCACCGTGACGGCCGCGCCTCGCCTCGTGAGCTCCCGCAGAATCTCCACCGCCTTGTACGCAGCGATGCTCCCAGTCACCCCCAGAATGATCTCTTTTCCTTCCAAGCTCCGCTCCATATAACTCAGCCCTCAGTCCTCAGCCCTCGGACCTTGACGAGATGATTCACCGGCCCCTTGCCTTTCCCGATCTTGAGCCCTGACGCAATCGCCGCGTGGATGTACCGTTGGGCCACTAGAACGGCCTCCGTGACGGCATAGCCCTTGGCCAGTCCTGCCGCGATGGCGGCGGAGAGGGTGCAGCCGCTGCCATGGGTGTTCTCGGTCGGGATCTTTGGGGCATCCCGGACCTCAAAGACTTTCCCGTCGTACAAGACATCGAAGACCCTCTGGCCAGCAAGATGTCCTCCCTTCACCAGCACGTACTGGGGCCCCAAGGCCTTGATGGCGCGCGCGGCCTCCTTCATTCCGTCGAGATCCTCGGTCTTCTCGCCCCAGAGAATAGTGGCTTCGTCGAGATTGGGGGTCACGACCGTCGCCAAGGGAATGAGGAGCATCCTCACCGCCTCGACGGCATCCTCGTCGAGGAGACGATGGCCGGTGGCCGACACCATGACCGGATCCACCACGAGATTCCGGAGCCGAAATGCCTCCACCTCGCGCGCGACGACGGCGACGATCTCCTTCGTAGCCAGCATGCCAGTCTTGCCCGCATCGGCGCCGATGTCCGAGAGGACAGACCGGATCTGGAGCGTGACGAAGTCGGGGGGAAGGACCTGGACACCCTGCACCCCGAGGGTGTTCTGCGCGGTGATGGCGGTTAGGACGGACAGGCCATAGACCCCAAAGGCACTGAAGGTCTTGAGATCCGCCTGGATCCCCGCCCCTCCGCCAGAGTCGGAGCCGGCAATGGTGATGGCCCGTCGCATCGCGCCTCTCCGCAACTACACACCATTATGCCCGACGTCTGAACCGCGCGCAAGCCTTGTGGCCACCGCGCGACGAAGCGGATTCCGCGTCTCCTACGGCCGGCCGTAGAGGGTGCGGTACCGGTCATAGCTCCCGAGGACCCGTTTCACGTAGCGGCGGGTTTCAGGATAGGGGATCTCCTCGATGAATATCTCTGGGTCCTGGGATGACTGAAGCGTATCGAGCCAGCGTCGGACGACGTGCGGTCCGGCATTGTACGAGGCGAGGGTCAGGACCAGATTTCCTCCGAACTCCTCATGGAGCTTGGCCAGGTAGCGGGTTCCCAGCGCGATGTTGGGAGCGGGGGTGTCGAGGTCGGGGAGGCTCCGAAGATTGTTCTCCTTGGCCACCTGCGCCGCGGTGGCTGGCAAGAGCTGCATGAGTCCCCTCGCCCCCGCCCTCGAGAGGGCCTTGGGAGCAAAGGCGCTCTCTTCGCGGATGACGGCGATCACCAGATATGGGTCGAGACGGCTCTCGCCTGCATAGTGATCGACCCATGCCCAGAAGGCCCGAGGGTAAAGAAACGTCCAGAAGGAGGACAGGACCCCGTCCTGTCCGGCCGTCCTGAGCAGGCCGCCCGCCGCGCGCCGCGCGAGGCTGATCACGCGGTCGAACTGGCTCGCCCGGCTGAGCGCCTCGCAGGCTTCCCGTTGGAGCGACAGCTCACGGGGATGCGCCCTGGCAATCTCCCAGTACTCTAGAGCGGCCTCGTCCCAGAGTCTCAAGAAGGAGAGCTCTCGGGCCTTGGCCACGACAGGGGACGCGGAATTTTCGGGGGGCAGAAGAGAGTCAGCGGATAATCTCGCGGGCTTCAGGGCGAGGCGCTGACGGGCGGCCTGGAGATAGTAGGGGTCGTCGCCCGCCTCCTTGAGCAGGCGGTGGTACGTCTTGGTGGCGAGGTTCTTATCCCCGAGCTGCTCCAGCATGCGCCCGCGCCAGTACAGCGCCTGGGCCTTGAGGGGCGATTGGGGGTACTTCTCCAGGAGGTGCGACAATTCGTGAACGGCCGGCTGGAGCT
>JAHFDE010000113.1 GCA_023249165.1 Candidatus Methylomirabilota bacterium
CGCGGTGGTGCGTGTGTTCTCTCCGGAAGCGTTCAGGCACCAGGATCTCGACTGACTCTCCGAGCAGTTCCTCCCTGGAGTAACCGAACAGTCTCTCTGCTTGCTCGTTAACCAGGACGATCTTCCCATGCTGGTCGGCGACGACCATGGCATCCGGCGCGGACTCGAAGACCTGCCGAAACGTATCCCCTGGCTCCCTTGTCCCCTCATCTTTTTTCATCTAGCACCTCGGCACCCTTATCCCTCTCTCGTGCACCCAGTCCTGGTGCTCAGATTTAACCACACTGTTCAGAAGTGAACAACCCCAAAATATGGCTGAAAATTCAAGGCTTCCCCAGACCCCTAGGGGTACGCGTGTTCAATCCTGTACATCCCATTGCTGGCACCTCGTTCTCGCACATATCAGTTTTAATCAGTATTTTCAATGAGTTATCGCCGAAGTTCTCGCTGGCATGGCCCTTGCGATAGGAAAGGGGTGAACGGCGCATCACCAGGACAGGGAAAGCCAAAAAGTGGGACCCGAGAGAAAGGGGGGAAGCTCGATGAGACAGAGGCTGTTACACAGAATCCTTCCCGTGGTCGTGTCCGGTTTGGTGGCCATCTCGGTCGCACCGGCTCTGGCGGAAGAAGCTCCAAAAGGGATCGGGATAACGAGCAGCGATCTGGTCTCCGTTGCAGAGTCCCAAAGGGCTATCGTGAACTTGCGGGGGGATCAGGTCCTCGTCCCAGGAGATGTTCCTTCGAAGGATCGGTTCATCTTACAACGGCTCATCAGTGTGGACGATCGGTTGATAGTCTTTCTCTATAGCGATCCCAGGTTCCAAACGCAGGTTGACTATGTGGAGACATACAACGTAAATGGTGAACTGCTGGAGATCGCGTGGTACGACCCCACTTCAGGTCCTAAGACAGTTCGGGACGTCAATCTGGGTATCCGGGACGCGAAAAGGCCAGCCCGGATTCTGAAGACACCTGTCACAAGCGTCGCGGAAATGATTGGCGGCCAGACACGATGACCGGCCACGCAGAAGAGCGGAGGGAGACATGGCGTGGATAAAGAGCCTAGACGGACGCCGCTGCGGGACGTGCGGAATCGTCGTCGAGCATTGGGTCCTCCAGAACAGTCATGGACGCCAGGTCGCCGATGCCACGTTCTGCCCCGCGTGTTACCCCGATGTGAAGAAGGTATTTGCAGTCTTCCTTGATCGGATCGAAGGAATGCCCCGCCTCACGCCTTCCGAGTCAAGGCAGGCGACGCCATCCGTCGCATGATGGCTGGTTCGCCAGCTCCCTCGGTATGAGGAGAGCAAATCGCCCCGTCTCGGAGAGCCAGTTACGGGGAAAGGGCGGATTGGCTACTTTTCTGGACGGGATTGCGTCCCCTTTCGAGCTGTCCGTCAAATCGGGGCTAGCTCCGCTTGACCCCTGTTCCCCCCGAGAACTAATAAGATGACAATCGCTGATCCGCTCATGGGTCCGGCGGCCCGTCCACGACGATGTGCGAGCCTATTAAGGCTCATCCCGGATGTCGTCCAATTCGCGGAGGAACCGCCGCCAAGCGTCCAGCGCTTCCTCCCGGAGTTCCTGTGGATTGGGGCGTCTGCCCAGAGGCTTGAGTTGCCGAACTTCGCCTTGCGGTTGCCCCGCCGTTACCCTCGCATGGTACCTCCAGATGTCATCTTGTGCCTGAGGGTTCAGGTTGACGAATGCCACCCCGGCTCGTCCTGGGGCCGTCCACCTCACGTTAGCCACAACCTGAACCGAACGGTGGCTAACGGGCAGTCGGAAGCAGAGGTCCATGTGTGCGCCGGCAGAGGGGATCGTCCCCTGCGTCGTGACGAGCCCCCCGCCGGTCCCAATGTTCGTTAACTGTCCTGCCACTGCCGCGGAGCGGCCACCACGGAACCTGTACTCCACCGGGAGCCCGCAGGTGATCCGGGGCGAACGCCGCTGATCGATCAGGTCAGTCATCGCAGTATCCTCGGCCGCTCCCCTCAGTCCGGGGGAATCAGCGGTTTGTTGCCTGCTCACCGCACATGCCGGGGGTGTCGCAGGGGGAGTGGGTGATCTCCGTGATCTTCGGGTTCCCGTTGCTGTCGCGGGTCAACCGGAAGCTCACCCACGCCGTGTTGTTCGTCAGGTCCTTGTCCAGGAAGTTCCCGTCCGGATTCACGGTGCTCACGAGGTAGTAGATGCCTGGCGGTGCGCCCGTGATCTCGATCTCCTGCCCTTCAAGCGATTGGTGGTACTGATCGACCCACCCCACCGAGATGCCCTGGAGGTCTATTTCGCAGTCCCAGTAAGTGCGCTTCCACCGGTTCCGTTGTCCCGCGCCTTTCGCACCTCGAAGAGGGCGACGTTCTTGAGGTGCCAGTGGTTGTGTTCAGGGTCGAACTCGAAGATGCTAACTATATGATTCTTCAACACGCTCCCGTTCGCGTCGAGGATCTCCTGTCTAGCAAGCGTGACGTCGGGCTTGAACTCAGGCCGCAGCCGCCAAGCCCCGTCACCCCGATTGGCGATGCCGTTTGTGAAGCGCAAGATCTCCCCCTGCTGCGTATTCTGGATCGACAGGTGTTTCGGGATGACCGTCTGCAGATCCGGATATAGCCCCTTTCCTGCAACTACGGGTTCTGGCGCGGCGAGCGACCATCCGACCACGAGGCCCACGAGCCCAATATGCAAAGCGATGTGCCGGATTCTCATGTTCCCACCCCCTACGTGGGAATATGTACTTATCCCCTTTTCCTCTCCCAAGGATACGTCCACACGACCCTCTTTTTCCAAGGGGACTCTTGCACATTGCGCCTGGATCCTGCTTACTGCCAAAAAACAAAGACGCCCTTCCGGGCTTCGCCCGGGAGAGCGTATGCATGTGTGGTACGCCGTCGATTGTGCCGGAGGTGGGCTAGGTGCTATGTCTACCCCGGTTCCATCCCGCTGCTTCCTGTGGAAAGCTTCCCGCCATGCGGCAACCCAAAGGGTCGCCCGAAGGTGCCTTCCTTCTACCCCTAGGCATGCCCCGTGTCAAGCCCAAATTGGAGTTTTTGATGGCGCCGCGTGGGAAGGAAGTACGTCAATTTCTATTCTCGAGAGGCGGGAGTGAGGTATGGAGGTCGCCGGCCAACCGTCTCGCCTGGTGGTCGGCTGTTCCTGGCTTCGTGAGAAAATCACTGCCCCACGATGATGGGCGTAAACCCTTGCCTCTTGAGGGCCTCAAGCACCTCGACCGCTTCCGATCGGTTTTGGTATTCGCCCACACGGACGGCATGCACCGGGGTGGAGACAGCCTTGGAGACGACCTTGGGGGCGTAGTTCTTCTTCTGGAGACTGTGAGCCAGGTCGATGGCTTCGTTGAGATCAACGAATGACCCAACCTCCAGACTGAACTTCCCGCCTTCGGTCTCGATCACGTTCGACGGGAACCCATCGACTTTCAGTCTCTGTGCGGTCTGTTCGGCTTTCTCGCGGTTCGCGAATTCACCGCCATAGACGCGGTGGCGAGTGATCGGCGCGGTCGTCGTGTGGATGATCGGGCGGAACCCGAGCTGTTCCAAACGTGCCTTGAGGGCGACCGCGTTGCGCTCGACGACCAGCGCAGCGACCTGGACGGTGTACCGTTTTTCCCTCTTCACCTCGGGCTCCGTCACGGTAGCCATTGGCTTTGCGGCAGGCTCCTTTGTGACTCGCGGGGCCGCGGGCGGACTGCCTACGGCCGGAGGCACCTTCGCCTCAGGAGGCCTCGTCGCCTTGGGGGGTGCTTCCGCCGTCGGCCGCCTCCGCGCCACATCCTGGCAGAGCGCGTAGCCCGATTTCCCCCATACCTCTACCTCTCTGACCTTGCACCACTCGCCCCCGGTGTCGGCAGGCTCGATCTCCACGACATCGCCTGGTATAAGCTGCATGACCACCCGGCCCTCGGTGGTCATTTGGGAGTACACGAGTGCATCCTGGTCCAGGGTCACCCGTTCAGGCGGGGCTGCTGCCTCGGCCGGATGGCCGCCCAGGGCAACGGCGGCCAGCGCAGCCAGGGTCCAGGCCAGAAGTCTTGCTCCCTTCAACGGTCGGGTCTCTCGCCCCATGGAGTCCCTCTCGCGTAACACGCTTTGGAGCACCGGTGTGTTCAGCATCTTACGCCCGTCTCCATCCACATGCCAGACCCCGTCCATGCTCCATCGCCCGCGGACTTGATAATATCGCGGATCTTGCTCCTAATCCGGCCTTTCGAACCCATCAACGGAACTCTTGCAGAGGCCGTGCCAATGTGGAAATGCGTGGAGGCGTAAGGCGTGCGGCCCCAAGCACTGAAGTCAGCGCTTCATGCCTGGCTTGGTAGAACTGAGTGTGATATCAATCCTTCCCCCTTGCTGGAATGAATAACCGACAAGTTTCTCCCCCTTCAATTGAAACTCGTATAATGTGTTGCCGGTGCTATAGAAGCTTATCACCCCCCTTTCAACTTTAAGCTTTGAAATCGGCCCATCGAAATTGAACATGGTCCCGGTTCTAGTTCTTGTATTTTCAATCCGCCCCCCGGGCTCGTTGCTGGCCATGGTGAACACTATATCAAGCGTCCCCACAGTGGTCGCAGTGTATATATGAGAGAACTCCCATCCACCACTCCAGGGTGAATGATCAACAAGATGTTTCGCCAGGGCAATATCATCTGGGATGCTTTGCGCTGGTGCCGGTAGCGCGGTCAGGACCTGAGAGACAGCGACGAGTAACGCTAACGCAAGGACAGCGTAGAAGCCTTTAAGACGGACGCTTTTCACAGCACCCTCCTTTGAACCAAATAGGTGTTAAAGGGACGTTTCATCCAAAAGCAAAACACCCTCGCGGGCCCTGCTGCGCCCAGGAGGGCGTCTCAATTTTCTGGTACGCCGTTGATTGCTCCGGAGGTGGGCTATGCCTATCCCGGTTCCATCCTGCTACTTCCTGCGAGAAGCTTCCCGCCATGCGACAACCCGAAAGGTCGCCAGAAGGGGTGCCATTCTTGTACCCCGAAAGCCGTAGCCCGTGTCAAGCCCAAATTGCGGTCCTGTTAGGGGATAGCAAGGACGGAGGAGGTCGATGGGCCCGGGGCATGGGAGGGGCGATTCTGGTCCTGGAAGGCGGGAAGGGCAATCAAAAAACTACCGCGTCCTCGGCTACCGCAGCCCGGCGGAGTATGAGGAGACCCGCGGTGACCCTTAACTCGTGTCCGTTTTTTCGGGGCTACCTCAACCTCACCCTTTCCTCACACTGGAAAGTTCGGCAAAAAGTCACCTCTGGAAGCCTCGCCCCTGCCCCAGGTGCTTCTTAAGCGCCGAAAATGTAGCGGCTGCCGGTGTAGGAGCGGATGAACTTGCCCGGCATCTCCTTTTGCGCGATGTCGATGAACATCTCCCCGGTGCAGTGCATGGGGATGACGCAGTCGGGGTTGATCTCTTTCAACGCTGCGACCGTCTCGCGCACGTAGTCTTCCTTGTGCGGTGCCAAGTGCAGCCCGCCTGCCACTGCGTGCACCTTCTTGATGCCGGAAATCTCCGTGGCGCGCTTCACTATGTTCACCACCCCGCGGTGACAGCAGCAGGCGAGCACCACCAGGCCGCGCCCCTTGACGTTAAAGCAGGTAGCCAGTTCATGCTCGAAATCGTCCGGGACCACACGGGCTGTGCGCTTCTCCTCCGGAAGCTTGTCAGGGAAACAGCCGATCCCGTCCTGGATGCCGACGGTCATGCGCGAAGGCGCCAGCACCTTCTCGAAGGTGGCGAGCGGGATCCGGCCGGTGGTGAAGGCATGGTCGGCGAGCACCGCCCCCGTTTCCGCGAACACCACTTTCACCTTAGCATCGGCTAGCGCCTTGCGGTCCAGGGAGCCGAAGTCCTGGGGCTTGCCGATGATCCATTCGCGAGTGCAGAAGCATTCTTCCCCGCCCAGATACAGGGGAAGGTCGACCCGAAGCTTGCCGCGGTTCTGTTGTAGGAAGCCGACCAGGCCGCCGAAATGGTCGTAATGCCCGTGGCTCAGAATCAGCCCGTCGATGCTTTCAGGCGCGATCCCGAGCATGCGCAGGTTGTTGTTCAGAGTTTCGGGGGTGAAGCCGAAATCGAGCAGCATGTTGCGGGTCTCGTTGCCGCGCCGGGATTCCAGGTGCATCGCCAGGCCGAACTCGCCGAGCAGCGATTTTCCGGCGGGCGGCATGCCGAAGCGCTGGACTTCCACTTCGCCGACCTTCAGGTTAGGCGCGAGGGCCAGCTGATAGCTGTCGGTGACCACCCGCACCGCCAGGCGATCCACCTCCGGCACCGGCCCGCTCAAGGCCTGCGCCCGTGCGGGCTTGGCTTCTCCCAAGAGCCCTGCGACTAGGTAGCTGAGCAGCGCTCCGCCGCCCGCACACAGCACATCGCGGCGGGTCATTCCTGATTCACGGCAATCGTGCGACATGGTTTTCTCCTTTCTTTTGTTAAGAGATAGCTGTCATGTAGCAGGACACCTGTTACACCTCGTCCGCCGACTGGGTTCCACCTCTGACAGCGAGGTGGGGGATGGAGAGCAGGACAGACGGGTCGACGCGATCAGGCGCTTTCCCCGGGGCGAGGAGATCATACCCACGCTTGTACTCTTATCCGCCACTCTAATCCGGCCTCTCTTCCAAGGGAACAAAACGCCCTCCCGGGCTGCGCTCCGCCCGGGAGGGCGTCTGAATGTTTGGTGCGCCGTCGATTGTGCCGGAGGTGGGCTCGAAGCTATGCCTACCCCGGTTCCATCCTGCTACTGCCTGCAGGAAGCTGACCGCTTCCCCGTCCTTCGTTGAGCCGGGCGACTATCGCAAGCGTCGCCCGAAGGTACCTTCCTTGTACCCCTATGCATGCCCCCCGTCAAGCCCAAACTGCGGTGCTCTTGAGGGATAGCAATTACAGAGGAGGAGCGATGTGTCGGGCGCATGGGAGCGCCTATGAGGGACGCTTATGGTAGGCCAAGTGATGCAACAGGACGCCTTCGCGGAGGCCGCCGTCGCTCACCGTAAGCTCATCGAAGCCGAATAAATCTAAAATCTCACGTGTAAGCAAGGTGCCGGCCACGATGACATCGGCCCTGGCCGGCTCGAGGCCAACGATCTCACGGCGTCGGCCCAACGGAAGGGAACAGAGGCGGTCAAGAAGCTCCTGGATCCGCTTTCGGGACAGGCGATGGCCCGTCACGCGCTCGCCATCGTACGTTGTCATACGAAGGTCGATCGCTGCGAGGGT
>JAHFDE010000114.1 GCA_023249165.1 Candidatus Methylomirabilota bacterium
AGCGAATCGTGGGGCAGCAGGACGGCCACCCCCACCTGCGCTCCGCTCCGGCGGCGGGACCCCGGCCGCCCGCAAACCAGGTTCCGCCGGGTCCAGGCCCGGCTCCCCTCGCCCTCCCGGAGACACCCGTCGTGCTTGCTGAGGCAGCACCTGTAGGCCCCGAGCGACCTTGCCGGGAGTCCGAAGGGTTTCGGACCGCTCAGGGTCGCCGCGGGAGGCCCGGAGCGAGGGGCCGAGGGTGCTGCTCTTTGGACGGGTCCCGCGGGGAAACCGGTCGCGGCTTTGCGGTGAATGAGACTCATGCTACGATCCGGTCGCCGGCAGGAGGCGAGACCAGCATGACTGAGACGATTCTCTATCACCTGGAGGGGTGACCCACCTGTGGCGAGGCGAGGGAGTTTCTCTCGCAGCATGGGATCGCCGTTGCGATCCACGAGATCTCGACCCAACCCCTGGGTGCGGCAGAAACTCGGGCGCTCGTGCGGCAACACCGGAGGCTCTGGATCAAGGTGGCATCGGTGATCGAGCGGTGGGACCGCGACCAGAGCGAGATCACGGATGAGGAGATTCTTCGACATCTCATCCATAAGGACGGCAGGCTCCGGGTCCCGGTCCTCTCGCGAGGCCCCATCCTCATCCGCGGCTTTACAGCGGCGCTGTACCGCCAGATCCTGCTTCCAGGGACCGATGAATAAGCGTTGAACGACCTCGGAATGACTCCCGCCATCACCGGACCGAGGCGCGAATGCGGGACCGTACCTCGGCAGCAATCCGTTGCCAGGTGCGTGACATCCGATCGGAGGGCAGCATCGCCTCAATGAGAAAGAAGGTCTGTCGCCTCCTGGCCTGCTCGAGGGCCTGACGGAGCTGCTGCCGCGTCTTGACCCGGACCCCATCCCCCCCCAGACACCGGGCCAACGCCACGTAGTCGCACGAAGCCAGGTCAAAATACTTCTGGCGACCGGCGATGGCCTGCAAGGTCCCGTAGCAGCCATTATTCCAGAGGATGACAATCGGGTTGAGGCGGAGGCGTCGCACCGTGGCGAGTTCCATTCCCGTCATCTGAAATCCCCCGTCACCGACGAAAGCGATGGCCCGCCGCTCCGGCACGGCCAAGGCCGCCGCGAGGGCCGCGGGCACCCCAAAGCCCATGCTGTTGTAATATCCGGGCCCGAGGAAGTGGTCAGTCCTGAGATCGACGCTGGCGTAGAGGCAGTCCCCAACATCTGAGACGACGATATACCGCCCCGGCTCCAGGAAACGGTTCATCTCTTCGATGATGGTCAGGGAATGCAGCCGCTCCCCCACGCGCCTCTTGGGCTTTCGGGACTGGACCACGCCGGAGAAGGCATGAGATCGCACCTCCCGAGAGGTGAGGAGATAGTCGATGAGGTCCACCAGACCTACCTCGGCGTAGCGGTGATAACTCACCACCACCTCCTCGGACGACGCCGAGATGAGCTTCGCCCGGTCTATCTTGGCCGTAAAGACGCCGGTGTTCACATCGGTCAAGAAGGCGCCCAGCATGAGGACACAGTCGGCCCGCTCGATCATCTGCCGGGCGACCCCCGACCCCACCCGGCCCATATAGAGGCCGACGAAGTGCGGGTGATTCTCCGGGAAGACGGTCTTGCCCTCCAGAGAGGTGACAATAGGGACGTTCAGCTTTTCCACTAAGGCGATGAGCTTCTCCCTGAGGTCGAACCGTTCGATCTCCACTCCGGCGTAGATGACGGGTCGCACGCTGCGGTTGAGGCGAGCCACCACCTCGGCCATAGCCTCCTCGAGGGCCGCCTTCCCCGGCCGCCTCGCCCTCACCCTGCTTCCCGAGGGGCGGCCGACCATCTCCACCATGTCCCTGGGGACCTCCAGGTATCCGGGACGTTTCCGCTCGAGGATCGTGGCCAGCAACCGATCGATGGTGGCCATGGCGGTGCTGGGGTCGTGAAGCGCCAAGGCCTCCACAGTTACCTCGCGGAAGACATTCAACTGGGAGTCGAAGGTCTTGACCCGGTGATGCAGCAGCGCGTCGAGATCCCGGCCCCTGATCTCAGGCGCCCCGCTAACCACCAGGACCGGCGAGCGTTCGGCGTAGGCCTGGGCGATGGCGTTCACCATGTTGAGGCCGCCGGCACCGAAGGTGACGAGAGCCACCCCGAGGCCACGCAGTCTCGCATAGGCATCGGCGGCGAAGCCTGCAGAGGGCTCATGGGTCACCACGACCGGCTGAAGGCCCGCACCCTGTTGGGCCCGCCAGAGGGGGATGGCAAAGTCTCCGGGAATCCCAAAGGTGTGATCCACCCCTCGCGCCTTGATCTGACGGAACAGATACTCGCCGATCTTCACCGAGACCTCCCCTTCAGGTGGGATCCGGCCAGGAGGAGACTCGCCAGGGTCATGCCGTCCTGGATGCGATTGCGCACCGCCCGTCGGAACACCTCGCGGATTGGCATGGTGATCACCTGAATGAACTCCCGCTCCTCCAGGCGCTGCCTGCCAGATGTGAGATCCCTGGCGAGATAGACGTAGCAGACCTCATCACTCATCCCCGAGTAGGGGTGAAAACACCCCAGGCGCGTCCATCGCCCTGCGCGGTAGCCGGTCTCCTCGAACAGCTCCTGCCTCCCGGTCGACAGGGGGGACTTGCCGCGGGTGTTGCCCCCTGGAAGCTCATAGCTCCATGATCTCGTGGGATATCGGTACTGGCGGAGCAGGACGATCCGCCCGTCCGCAGTCACCGGGACCACCATCACGGATGGGGGGATCGTGATGGAGTAGTAGTCGATGACATGATCGGTGGGGAGCCGGATCCTTTCGTGGGCGATCTCATACCACGGGCAGGAAAAGGCGATCGATTTTTTGAGCACCCGCCACTCTGTCAGCGCATGCCGCCGCTCCATCTCCCTCCCCCGCTCGAAAGCTAGGATGCTAGCAGGCCAGCAAGCTGAATACCGAAGCCCTTCCGAAGGTGTTCGAGCATTCCAGCCTCCTAGCTTGCTAGCATTCCAGCAGCCGCCTGACGGCGGCTTAGATTGGCCATGCCTCCATGCGCCAGCTCATGTCCCAAAAGGCGTGCTCGTACCGGGCGCTGAGCAGGAAATGCTCCTCCATCCGGGCCCGTTCCTGCCCTCCCGCGTCTTCGCCCATCGTGTCGAGGAGGGCTCGGATCCACTGAGCCAGGACAGCGAACTCCGGTGAGGCGTAGGTCCGGATCCACTCGCCATACAGCGGCTGATTCCTGGGCTCTCCCTGCCTGGCGAGGGCGGCACCGATCTCGCTGTACCCCCACTGGCAGGGGAAGAGCGAGGCGACGAGTTCCCCGAGGCTTCCGAGCGCCGACACCTGCAGGAGGTGTCGTGTATACGCGACGGTCGTCGGCGCCGGTTTCGTCTGCTCCAGCTCATGGCGGCTGATCCCGAATTTCTCGGCAAACGCCCGGTGCAGGGCCATCTCGGTGTGGAGCGTTGCGTGGAGCAGCTCGGCGAATCTCCCCATGGTCGGCAGATCAGAACTCTTGGCCGTCGCCAGGGCCAGGACCCGGCTGTATTCGATGAGAAAGATGTAGTCCTGGCGGACATAGAACTTGAACTTGTCAACGGCGAGCGTCCCGTCACCGATCCCTCGGACAAAGGGGTGATGGAGCGTCCTGTGCCAGATCGGCTCTGCCTTCTTCCAGAGCACCTCCGCAAAGCTCACGAATGTTCTCCTCGCACGAATCGGCAGTCAGCTGTCGGCAGTCAGCCATCAGCACCCAATGCAATTCTGCTGACAGCGGACGGCTGATTGCCGACTGCTGCCTTAGATGTGGAATTCGATGACGTCCCCTTCCTGCACCAAGTATTCCCGGTGGACCTTCTGCCCGTCGAATTTGCCGGCCCCCCAGACCCGAGCGTACTTCAGCTTGGCGGAGAAATCCTTATGGACGGCCTCGGCCGCGTGAAGGAGGGTGCTCCCCCTGGGCAAGGCCACCGGTTGGGAACGATTCGCCGCCTTCCCTGGAGGTTTGGTGTAGATCCGGAGCACCTCCAAGGCTTCGTAGACCATCGGCGCGATCCCGTCCAGACCGGTCCCGGCGAGCGCCGAGACCATCACGAGTGGAACACGTCCTCCCGAGTGCTCCTGGAGGAGTCGGAAGCGATCCGTCGCCCCCGGGAGGTCCGCCTTGTTCGCGACCATGAGCACCCTTTTCACGACCTGCCCCGGTTCGGTGATCTCAACCCTCTCCCGAGCTCCTCGGGGAAGGATCTTGGCCTGCCCGAGGATCTGCTCGATTGTCTCCACCTGCTCGAGGAGGTCGTCAGATCCAAGATCAACTACCCAGAGGATGAGATCAGCGTTCCGGACAATACCCAGAACCCATCCCTCGACCATACCGAGCGCCAGCGGCGGAAGGTCCACGAGCTGGATCTTTACATTCTCGAACTCGAGCATCCCGGAGAGCGGTTTCTTGGTTGTGAAGGGGTAGTCTCCCACCTCGGGCCGGGCGTTGGTGAGACGGCGCACGAGGGCAGACTTTCCCACGTTCGGCCGGCCCACCAGCACCACCTGGCCGATCCCCTCCCTCTCTACAAAGATCCCGGCACCTCGCTTGGTCGCCGGACGCCGCTCGAGGTCGAGCTTGAGCTTGGCAATCCGCCGCTTGATATCTGCCTGAAGCTTCTCGGTCCCCTTGTGCTTGGGGATCTGGGCCAGCATCTCTTCGAGGGCCCGGATCTTTTCTGGGGGCTGCTTCGCCTGGCGATACCGCCTTTCGGCGTCGAGATACTGCGGGGTGAGATTGGCCGGCATGGTTCTCTCCAGCCACGTCAGGACTGCCCTCAGTCCTCAGCCCTTCGACACGCTCAGGGCGGTGAGCGGTTCGGCTGAGCAGTTCGGCCCTGAGCTCACTGCCGAAGGGCTCACCGTCGAAGCCATAGTCGAACCGTCCTCAGCACTGTGCGCAGAGGGCCGACAGCTGACCTCTCTCGAGCGGTGACGGAGCCGCTCGAGGTAGACGAGGAGGATGGAGATCGCGGCGGGCGTCACGCCGGAGATGCGGGACGCCTGTCCGACGGATGTCGGACGGATGGCCCTGAGCTTCTCCCGCACCTCGTTGGAGAGCCCGGGAATCGCGTCGTAATCCACATCCTCGGGAATCCGCTTCGCCTCGAGGCGCTTGAACCTTTCCACCTCCTGAAACTGCCGCTCGATGTACCCCTGGTACTTGAGCTGGACCTCGACCTGATACGTCACCTCAGGCTCCTCGGGTTCCATCCCTTCATCCATCAGGAGCAGGTCCGCAAAACGAACCTCCGGCCGTCGCAGGACCTGCGCCATCGGGGCCACCTCCTGGAGCGGGGCGGTCCCGAGACGGGAGAGCACCCCATTCACGCGCGGGGTCGGATGGAGCTTTCGCCTCGTGATCCGTTCCGTGACCTCCTGGATCTTCCGCCGCTTCTCCTCCAGGCGCTCGTACTGCTCCCGCGAAATCAGCCCGAGGCGGTAGCCGTGCTCCATCAGGCGCAGATCGGCGTTGTCCTCCCGTAACAGCAGGCGATATTCGGCCCGGGAGGTGAGCATGCGATACGGTTCGTTGGTACCGCGGGTCACCAGATCGTCCACCAGGACTGCCATGTAGGCCTCGGAGCGGTCGGGGAGAAAGAGAGGAGCGCCCTGGATCTTGAGGGCGGCGTTCACCCCGGCCCAGAACCCTTGGGCCGCCGCCTCCTCGTAGCCGGAGGTCCCATTGATCTGCCCGGCGGTGTACAGCCCCTGCACCCGCTTGGTCTCCAGGGTGAGCTGGAGCTGATTGGGATACAAAAAGTCGTACTCGATGGCGTAGGCGGGCCGCAGAAATTCCGCGTGTTCCAGCCCGGGCACGGAGCGGACCAGCTCTGCCTGCACCTCAAAGGGCATGCTATTGCCCAGGCCGCCCGGATAGAAGACCTCAGAGTCGCGTCCTTCGGGTTGCACGATCACCTGATGCCGCTCCTTGTCACAGAAGCGGACCACCTTGTCCTCCAGCGACGGGCAGTAGCGGGCCCCGGTCCCCTTGATGGCCCCACCGTAGAGCGCAGAGCGGTCTAGATTCTTGCGGACGATCTCGTGCGTCCTCGCCGTGGTATGGGTGATGTGACAAGGGACCTGAGAGACCTCGAGCCCCGTCGTGGCGTAGGAGAGGGGACGTGGCGGGACATCGCCCTCCTGGCGCTCCATCCGGTCAAGGTCGAGCGAATCCCGCTTGAGGCGGGGTGGGGTGCCGGTCTTGAATCTCCCCAGCGCAAAGCCAAGCTCCCGAAGGGAGTCGGACAGGGTGTGGCATGGTCGCTCCCCCATCCGTCCGCCGGAGAAGTTGGTGAAGCCGATGTGGATGAGGCCCTTCATAAATGTCCCGGCCGTGATCAGGATGGCTTGGGCCCTGAGGAAGGTCCCCTCGTGGTCGACGAGCCCGACGACGCGCCCCCCTTCCACGACAAGGCGCTCTACCCTCCCCTGCCGAAGATCCAATCCCTGCTGTCCCTCCAGGACTCGCCGCATGACCAGATGGTACTCCCATTTGTCACACATGGCCCGAGAGGATCGGACCGCCGGGCCCTTGGAGGCATTCAGGATTCGAAATTGCATCCCACTCCGGTCCGTCACGCGGGCCATCTCGCCTCCCAGCGCATCCAGCTCCCGGACGAGCTGGCCTTTTGCGGTCCCACCGACTGAGGGGCTACACGGCATGTGGGCGATGGTCTCGAGGTCCAACGTAATGAGGAGGGTCCGACAGCCCAGACGGGCGGAGGCCAACGCCGCCTCACAGCCAGCATGTCCCGCGCCAACGATGATAATGTCAAATTCCGTGCGAGACATCGTGGCTCCTCGACAGCTGCCCGCCCGCCGTCCATCGGCGTGGCTAGAAAGCTGGAATGCTAGAAGGCTAGGATGCTAGAGGCAGGAGGTTTACGGGCGCTCTAACGTCCGAGCGTCCTAGCGTACCAGCATCCTAGCATCCAAGCAGCGCCCTGTGGAAGCACCCAGCCGATCGTGTCGCGTCTTGCCTCCAGACGTCCGTCGGAGTATTATGCTGGCGCCATGATATCAGCTTCACCAACGCAAACCAAGCGGTACGCCGACCTTCGCAGCTTCCTGCAGCGCCGATTCGGGTGCCGGGTCCACAAGATCACGCTGGATGCGCACTTCACCTGCCCGAAC
>JAHFDE010000115.1 GCA_023249165.1 Candidatus Methylomirabilota bacterium
TCTGCTGCAGGCGCGCCCGCAACAGCTCGAACTCCCGCGGCACCTGCTCGAGCCGGCGCCGGACCTGGTACAGCTCCTCCTCGAGCCCCTTGACCTGGGCCTGGAGGGCGTCGATCTCGGGGGCGGATTTTTCGGCGCCCCTGGCAGGAGGACCCTCGCTCTTGGACAATTGACCCGAGATGCGCCTCATGGTTTTTTGGAGGGAATCGAGTTTAGAGGTCTTGTCTGGATCGCTCATGATCCGCGCTGCTCCCGCCCCGTCACCATGGACCCGCAGCCCACGAAGCCCCATCAGAAGCGGCTCCGTGTGTCTGACGGGTCGTATACCATGCACGGTGTTAAATTTTAACCCCCCTATATTATTCAAGTGCGAAGGGGTGTCAAGCACTTTTTGTCCGGATGTGAAAGACCGCAAACCAGCCACCGAGGCCTCCCGACACACTCTTGTCCTGGACATCTCGCACGCCCCTCGGTCACCGGGCCGACGGAGGCCGAGCAGGGGGCCGGCCTGGAGTCAACTTTCGTGGCACAGCAGTTGCAATTTCCTCCGTTGTGTGGAATCATGGTCGGAACGCGGGGGGTCCTGCCGTGAGCGTGGGGACCGAGGATCTGCTGAAGTTCTATTATTACCTCCTCTTGACCCGGGGCCTCGAGGACCGGGTCATTAAACTATACCGCCAGGGAAGGATCCTCGGGGGCTGCTATGTCGGCAGCGGGGAAGAGGCGATCTCCGTCGGAAGCGCGTGTGCGCTGGAGCCCCGGGACGTCATTGCCCCAACCCACCGAGACCTCGGCGCCCACCTCGTCAAGGGGGTGCAGCCGAAGGAATACATGGCCCAGTACCTCGGGCGACGCACGGGACTCACGCGAGGCAAGGACGGCAATGTCCACTTCGGTGACCTCAGTCGCCACATCATCGGCTTCATCAGCCCGATGGCCGATGGGATCCCCGTGGCCGCAGGCGCGGCGCTGGCCTTTAAGATTCGACGGGAGCCGCGCATCGCCGTCGCGTATTGTGGCGACGGGGCCTCGAGCCGCGGCGATTTCCACGAGGGACTCAACCTGGCCGCCGTCCTGACTCTCCCCATCGTCTTCATCTGCCATAATAATCAATACGCCTACTCCGTCCCCCTCTCCCGACAGATGGCGGTCCCGCATGTCGCCGATCGGGCCAAGGCCTACGGCTTTCCCACACGGATCATCGACGGCAACGATGTCCTGGCCGTCTACGAGGCGACCACGGAGGCCGCCGCGCGAGCGCGAAGTGGCGGCGGGCCGACCTTCATCGAGTGTAAGACCATGCGTATGCGCGGCCATGCGGAACATGATGATGCCTCCTACGTGCCTCGGGAACTCCTCGAGGAGTGGCGCCGTAAAGATCCTATCCAGCGTTTCGAGAGGACCCTTCGCGAGCGCGAGGTGCCGGAAGCATCCATGAGGGCGGTTCAGGTCCGGGTGCTCAAGGAGATCGAAGACGCGGTCGATTTTGCGGAGAAGAGTCCCCTACCCGATGCGCATGAGGCCCTCGAGGGGGTCTTTGCTACTTGAGGGGCCATCCACGCTCAACAGCCTGCCTGCCCGCCCCTCCCCCGGGAGGAGACCGATCGCTGCCGACTGACAGCCGAGGGTTGACGAGGATGGAAGAGATCACATACCTCGAGGCGATCCGCCAGGCCCTGTGGGAGGAGATGGACCAGGATGAGCGGGTCTTCCTCCTGGGGGAGGACATCGGCGCGTACGGGGGGGCCTTCAAGATCACCAAAGGCTTCCTCGAAAAGTTCGGCGAAGAGCGCGTCATCGACACGCCTCTAGCGGAGTCGGGGTTTGTCGGCGCGGCCATCGGCGCGGCCCTGGTAGGGATGCGCCCCGTGGTGGAGATGCAATTCGCCGACTTCATCTCCTGTGCGTTCGACCAGATTGTCAATATGGCCGCCAAGCATCACTACCGACTGAGAGAGCCTGTCCCGATGGTCATCCGCGCCCCGTACGGCGGTCGGCTGCATGCGGGCCCCTTCCACTCCCAATGCCCCGAGGCCTGGTTCGTCCACTCTCCTGGCCTCAAGGTTGTCGCGCCGTCCACCCCATATGACGCCAAGGGACTGCTGAAGGCGAGCATCCGAGATCCCAACCCGGTGATCTACTGTGAGCACAAGTATCTGTACCGCCACGCCAAAGGCGAGGTGCCGTCCGGAGAATACGTGCTCCCCTTGGGGGAGGCGGATGTCAAGCGGCAGGGGAGCGATATCACTCTGATCACCTACGGGGCGATGGTGCAGCAGGGGCTGGAGGCGGCTGACCAGATGAGCGCGCAGGGGATCGAGGTCGAGCTGGTCGACCTCCGGACCCTGTACCCCTTGGATACCGAGACGATTCTCGCTTCGGTGAAAAAGACCGGCAAGACCCTGATCGTCCATGAGGCACCCCAGGTGTGCGGGATCGGGGCAGAGATCGCTGCCGTCATTGCCCAAGAGGCTTTTCGCCACCTGGACGCGCCCGTCATGCGACTCACCGCCCCTCATACCCCGGTGCCCTTCAGTTCCCCACTCGAGGACTTCTACCTCCCCAATGCCGCGAAGATCGCCTCCAAACTGAAAGACCTCGCCTCCTACTAGGGTTTGTTGAGTTTATTGGGTTTATTGGGTTAATAGGGCTTATGTGATCGCATGAATGTGAGAATGCTAAGGGCGCGGTAGGCCGGGCGCGCACCGACCGACTCCATGAACGCGATGGATCCAACAAACCCGATGAACTCAATGAACCCTATGGACCCTATTAACCCAATGAACCTAATTGAGGTGGTGATGCCGCAGATGGGGCAGAGCGTGGCCGAGGGGACCGTCCTCCAGTGGTTCAAGCAGGAAGGAGCGCGTGTCGAAAAAGACGAAGCCCTCCTCACCATCAACACCGATAAGATCGACGTCGAGATCCCGTCACCGGGAGCCGGGACCCTCTCCCGCATCCTCGTGCGGGCCGGCGAGACGGTGCCGATAGGAACGCCACTGGCGACGATTGAAGGCCCGGAACCGGATCGACCGCTCGCCGGGACCACCCCATCGGCATTCACGCTGGAGACAGTGCGCTCCCCCGAGGAGACAGCCCATTTTTATTCACCCGCCGTCCTCGAACTCGCAGAGCGGCAGGGCCTGACAGCTTCAGAGGTTCACAAGATCCGGGGGACAGGCCAGGGCGGCCGCGTGACGAAGCAGGACATCCTAGCCTATCTCGCAGCGCGGGGGGCGGGCACCGCCTCGAGCGGGGATGAGGACGTCGTCCCCTTCACGCCGATGCGGCGCGCCATCGCCGAGCACATGGTGCGGAGCAAACAGACCGCCGCCCACGCCACCGCGATCCTCGAGGTGGACATGACCACCATCGTAGAGTTCCGGGAGCGGGAAAAAGCGGCCTTCGCGGAGCGGTGGGGCTCGCCCCTGACCTTCCTCCCCTTCATCATCCAGGCCACGGTGCGGGCCCTCGCGAAGCACCCGTGGCTCAACGCCTGGGTCGAGCACGACCGCATCGTGCTCAAGCGCGAGATCAATATTGGGATCGCCGTCGCGCTTCCGGAGGGTCTCATCGTCCCGGTCCTCAAAGGGACAGAGGGCCTCACTCTCGCGGAGATCGCCCGGCAGGCCGACGACCTGGCCCGCCGCGCCCGCGAGAAGCGGCTCACACCGATCGAGGTACAGGGGGGGACCTTTACGGTGAATAACCTGGGGGTTTCCGGCATCCTCCTGGCCACCCCGATTCTCGTGCAGCCCCAGGCGGGCATCCTCGGGATCGGAGCCGTGACCAAGCGGCCGATCGTGGTCGACGACCATGTCGTCATCCGGTCGCTGGCCTATCTCTGTCTCTCGTTCGACCACCGGGTCATCGACGGCGCTATGGCGGGCCAGTTCTTGCAGGAGCTGAAGACCGGACTGGAAGGGTTCGATCCTACCCAACAATAGCAAAGGGCGGGAGATCTCCCGCCCTGGTTCCCTCACCCGGACACGCCGGGTCAGTTACACGTCCCTCAGCCGCTCGGAGCACAACCGCAGCCTGCTCCCATCGAGCCGGAAAAGCCTGCAGCGGTCCTCGTACTGAAGGCAGAGAATTGCTTCGCCACATCGGGGCTCTGGCACGTAGGACAGCTCACGGCTGCCTCTCGGCCCATCACCAGCTTCTCAAAGAGGGCCCCGCAATCCTGACAGACATACTCAAAGATCGGCATGTCCCCTCCCGCTGATTACCGATGGATTTCCCTGACGAGGTGCTTCAGTTCGGGGAGGATCAGCCGCTCGAGGGCCAGCTGCACGGCCTTGATGGAGCCGGGAAGACAGAAGATGAGGGTCTGCCGAGAGATCCCACCCATGGCCCGACTCATGAAGGCGGCCGCCCCCACCTCCTGGAAGCTCAGATGACGGAAGAGCTCGCCAAAGCCACCGAGATTTTTGTCGAGGAGGGGGGTCACCGCTTCGATGGTGAGATCCCGGCGGCCGAGCCCGGTCCCTCCTGTGGTGAGGATACACCCCACCTTGCCCTCCACCAGGTCCATGACCTCCTGTTGAATGGCGCCCAGGTCATTCTTCAACAACCGGTACCTGACCAGCCGATGCCCATCCTTCTCCATGCGATCCCGGATATACTTCCCCGACTCATCCCCGGCCTCATCTCGACTGTCGCTGACAGTGATCACAGCGAAGGAGATCTGTCTGATCCCTTCAGCGGCTTGCCTGTGCTCTTCGACACCCATGAGATTTCCCGGAAATCAGTGCTTCACGCGTCAGAGAGGAGCAGGGGCATCCCTCCACGACCAGTCAAGAACGGATTATGGGCCCGCTCCGCGCCGATCGTGGTCGGAGGCCCATGGCCTGGATAGACCACGGTGTCATCAGGAAGGGAGAGGAGTTTGGTTCGGATAGAGGCCAGCAGGACCTCAGTCGACCCCCCCGGCAGGTCGGTTCTTCCAATGGAACCAGCGAAGAGGGCGTCCCCGACGAGGACCACCCCTTCCCCGGAGAGGCAGATCCCTCCGGGGGTATGGCCAGGGGTGTGGAGAACCCGCATGCGCTCTCCCCCCATCACCACCTCATCCCCCTCGTCGAGGAGGCGATCAGGGGGGGGTGGGGGTGCGACTTGAAATCCAAAGGCGCGTGCCTGCTCGGCCGCCTGTCGCATGATCCCTGCATCCTCCCGGTGAATCAGGACAGGCGCTCCGGTCTTGGCCTTAAAGAAAGCGTTCCCGCAGACATGGTCAAAGTGGCCGTGGGTGTTGACGATCGCCGAGAGCGCGAGCCCCTCCGCAATGATGACATCGTAGATGCCCTCACTCCCGAGGCCTGGATCGATGAGCAACGCCTGCTGGTTCACTTCATCGACGACCAGATACGCATTGGTCTCGAGAGGCCCGATCGTGAAACTGTGAATTTTCATCGGTTCCCGCCCCGAGGCGTGTTCCTGCGGGTGATCAGAGATCCTGATGGAGGGAGCCGTGCTGGCGACGCGCTATTCTTCCTGTAAATCCTGTCCCTCTGCCCGGTGGAGGAGAATCTCCTCCAGGGTTTTCGAGACGGTGAAATAGTCCACCCCGGTCATTGCCGATATCCGCAGGAGGTCTCGCTCGGTCACCTTCCCCTCCCGCTGAAAGACATCGAGCAGCCGCTGGCGGACGTTCTGCTCCGGACTTCGACTATCATCTATATCTGAGGCCGACAAAAGGACCTCCTTACCTCGCGGCGGGCGCATGCTCACGCAACCTCGCCACGAGAGATGGAAGAATGTCGAGCACGCGATCGATGTCTGCCTCACGGGTGGGCCGTCCTAAGGAGACGCGAATGCTCCCTCCGAGCAGCGCCGGGCTGAGCCGCATCGCCCGCAACACGTGGGAGGGCTGCACGCTCCCCACGTGACACGCCGATCCGGCCGAGACCGCGACCCCCTCCAGGTCGAGCGCCGTGACCAGCGTCTGGGCCTCTATGCCATCGAAGGCCAGATTCGACGTGTGGGGCAGGCGAGGACTCTTGTGCCCGTTCACCCGACTCCCCTCGATCCGGGCCAACACTCCCGCCTCCAGTCGGTCCCGGAGCTGGCGGATCCGCTCCCCCTCAGCGTGCATCTCGACGGCCATGATCCGCGCCGCCTCTTCCAGGCCGACGATCGCCGGCACATTCTCGGTCCCCGCCCGGCGACCCCGTTCCTGTCCTCCCCCCCGCAGGAGAGGGTGAAGGCGCACGCCTCGCCTCGCGTAGAGCGCCGCGACCCCCTTGGGCCCGTAGATCTTGTGCGCAGAGAGGGAGACCAGGTCAAGGCAGACACGCCGAACATCGAGGGGGACCTTTCCGAAGGACTGCACCGCGTCGGTGTGGAAAAGGATTCCCCGTTCCTTCAGGAGGACTCCGACCTGATCGAGGGGAAACAGGACCCCCGTCTCGTTATTGGCGTGCATCAGCGAGACAAGAATCGTGTCGGGGCGGATCGTTCGGCGGAGCTCTTCCAGATCGAGCATCCCCTCCCCGTCGACGGGCAGAACCGTCACCGAGAAGCCCCCCTTCTCGAGCGCGGCACAGGATTCAAGGACGGCCGGGTGCTCCACCGCCGAGGTGATAATGTGCCTCCCCCGCTCCTGGTACGCCAGCGCCGTCCCGAGAAGGGCCAGATTATCCGCCTCGGTCCCGGAGGAGACGAAGATGATCTCATCCTTGTCGGTCGAGCCCAATAGCCCGGCCAGCGTCTCTCGGGCTCGCTCCAGAGCCGCCTTGGCCTCCCGTCCCGGGGCATGCGCGGCGCTCGGGTTGCCGAAGACCGTCTCAAAGTAGGGCTGCATGGTCTCCCGCACCCGGGGATCAACGGGGGTCGTGGCGTTGTAATCGAGATAGATCTCAGATCCCATCGTGCATCCCTGTAAAAAAAGCCGCCCATCGGCGGCCCGCGAACTTCATCCCTTCCGTCTCAAGCCTCATACCCTGCCTACAGGTAGTGTCCGACCCGGACGGTCTTGATCTCCTTCTCCCCTTTGGCCGGCGTCCGCGGCAGCGGCCGGACGGCGACGATGCGCTCGGAGCGGCGCCCGGCGATCTTGGCCCAGTCATCGGGGTTGGTCGTGTTGGGGAGGTCCTCGTTCTCCTGGAACTCCTCCCGGACGGC
>JAHFDE010000003.1:0-20361 GCA_023249165.1 Candidatus Methylomirabilota bacterium
GAATATGCCGAAGATTGGCTGAAACATGCCGCTCGGCATACTACATGTTGGGCGGACAATCGCTGAATTCTGGGAGGATCATTCCATGGCGACCATGGTGCTATTCGAGGGCAAAGCCAAGGCGGAGACGGTTGGCCGTCTGAAAGCGGCATTGCCAAAGCTATTTCCGGATACCCGTCGGTACGAGGGCTGCCGGGGTATCACGGCGTACATCAATGCCGACGACGGCCGCACAGTTGTGTTCGTGGAATATTGGGACACGACGGCTCACTACGAGCGGTACCTGACATGGCGCACGGAAACGGGCGTCGTCGCAGAACTAGTTGGTATGCTCGAAGCGCCGCCGAGCATCCGCTATTTCGAGGAGATTGACGCGTAGTCGCAACAACGCCGCCCAACCGGCCGCTGCAGCCGACGAGCGACGTGCATGCGACCAGATGCGGCTTCGCTGTCATCAGCGCCGCTCGCGGCTGAGCGGCATGGCGTTGGGCTATCAGCTACACGGAGGAGGAGGAAACGTGACCGCTACTACAACACTCATCCTTGGCGGCGGATTCGGCGGGATCGCCGCAGCCAACTCGCTACGCCGGCTTGTGCCTCAGGAGCACGAGATCGTCATCATCGATAAGTCCCCGAGCTTTCACGTCGGCGCCGGCAAGACTTGGGTCATGCTGGACGAGCGCACAGTGGAGCACATTTCGAAGCCGCGGAAGAACCTGCTGGATCGCGGAATACGGTTCCTGCAAGCGAATGTCCTGAGCCTCGATCTGGAGAGAAACGTGGTCGCCACCGACAGCCAGGCGCTGCGCTGGGACTATCTGGTGATCGCGCTTGGCGTCGATCTCGATCTGGCGAGTGTGCCGGGGCTCGCGGAGGGGGCGCAGACTTTCTACACCCTCGAGGGCGCGCAGCGCCTGCAAAGCGCGCTGAAAGAGTTCAAAGGCGGAGACCTCGCAATCCTGATCCCGACCACGCCGTTCAAATGCCCACCGGCGCCGTACGAAGCGGCCATCCTGCTGCGCCATGCGTTCGCGGCCCGCGGTCTTGCAGAGAAGGTCCGGATCGCGATCTACACGGTCGAGGGAGCGCCGATGGCCACGGCGGGTCCCGAGATGGGACAGTACATTCGCAGCGAGCTCGCGCAGCGGAGCATCGGGTACCATCCCCAGAAAAAACTGGTCAGGATCGACAGCGCAGCGCGCCGCATGAGTTTCGAGGACGGGAGCGAGGCGGGCTACGATCTGCTCGTCGCGGTTCCTCCGCACGACGCGCCGAGAGTCGTGCGCGATGCGCAGCTCACCAACCAGTCGGGATGGATTCCCGTCGATCCGCTCACGCTGAAAGTGACAGGGATCCCAGGCTCGGGCGAGGTGTACGCGGTAGGCGATGTCACGTCGGTGCCGCTACCCGGCCGGTACAAGCCAGAGGCGGCGCTCTCGCTTCCGAAGGCAGGCGTTTTCGCAGAAGCGCACGGGCGAGTCGCTGCGCATCAGATCGCCGCGAAGATCCTCGGCCGGGAGCCGAGCGAGACGTTCGACGGCCGAGGGTACTGTTACCTGGAGCTCGGCGGCGGGCGGGCGGTGAAAGCCGACGGATCGTTCTTCGAATTGCCCCACCCGGTGATGCAAAAGCAGGTCCCGGACGAGGCCCAGTTCCGAGACAAACTGGCTTGGGTGGCGCGTCACCTAACCCCAGTCAGTTGACGGCCATTAGCCCAACTACGGCTTGCAGCGGACGCGGTAACGCGCACCGCTGAAGCCAGACCGTTAGGCGGCGGACCCCAATCGCCTCCCCAATGGGGACGGGAAATGGGGATAACTTCCATTTCCCACCTGGACCGCGCATGTGCGGGGCCCAAGGCGACCATCCGAGGTGAGTTCATGTATGAGCATCACCGTGAGCCGCTCATCCCCCGGCGAGTGTTTGTTGGCCGACTGACGAAGCATGCGCTGGCAGCCCTCTCCCTCGTGTTCGGCACGCTCTGGGTCGGCATGGCGGGGTACCACTGGCTTGAGGGACTGTCCTGGGTCGACGCGTATTTGAATGCAGCCATGATTCTCGGAGGCATGGGACCCGTGGCTGAGTTGCACACGACTGCCGGCAAGCTATTCGCCGGGAGCTACGCGCTGTTCGCGGGAATCGTGTTTCTTGTTGGGGTGGGTGTGGTCTTCGCCCCCGTCGTCCATCGCGCGATGCACCGCTTTCATCTCGGTGAGAAGTGGCGCATGTGAACCGCGCAGAACCACGTGCTCGCCAGACGGAGTGGGCGTGCCTTGAAGCATGTGCCGGCAGGCCATCGAGGCGAGCGGATGGCGCGGCAAGTCGTTCCCGGATGCCGGGACGGTCGTGGCAACCAAAACGAACGCCAGTGATGGAGGTGTCTATGAGCGCGCGTCGCTTCAAGTGTTCGGTCGGCGGGCTGTTCATGGTGGTCTTCGCCGGGTTACTCCTGGCGCAGCCGGCCGCCTCCGCCCAGGAGAAGAACAAGCCCGACCTGGACAAGATCCCAAAGAAGGTGATGGACGCCCTGAGGGCCAAGTTCCCCAAGGCCGAAATCCACAAGTGGACCAAGGAGAAAGAAGGCGACATCGTCGTCTACGACATCGAGTTCAAGCAGGGGGGCCGGAAGTTCGAGGCGGACATCAAGGAGGACGGCACGATCCACAACTGGGAGAAAGAGATTACGGTCAAGGACCTGCCCGATGCCGTCAAGAAGGCCGTGGAAAAGAAGTACCCCAAGTTCACTCCCAAGGAGATCGTGGAGATCACGGCGGTGAGGGACGGGAAGGATGCGCTCGAAGGGTACGAAATCGTTCTCACAACCGCCGACAAGAAGGATGTCGAAGTCACTGTGGCACCCGACGGCAAGATCCTCGAAGATGCCGGGGACAAGAAATGATGTGGGCCTAACGAGGCGGTGCACCTGACCGGGGCCGCACGCTTCATTGAGGGGAGGAGGGGTCAAATCTTGACAATTAACATTTTCTCTCTACGATGCCCGCATGGCCCGATCGCTCTTCGGAGACTAAAATCTAAAATGTTAATTGTTAAGACGCGACCCCATTGCCTTTCCCCGGCCACCTTGCCTACCGGTGTAACGTTCTATAGAGGATCGGCGCTTGAGGCCAAGCACGATCAAGCGACCGAGACTCGGTTCCTCAGCACAGCGGCCGGTCACCTCCAGGGCACTGAGTGGAGCGGCCTCCTGGACAGGGCGACAAAGGACTCCACAAAAAGGTAACGAGGAGCAGGGCGTCAAGCGCTGCGGAGCAGGCGGGCCGCGATGCGATGGCCGTTCCAGGCCGCAGCCGAGAGTCCACGTCCCAGCGGGCTCTCGGTCGAGATGACGGCGAGATTTCGCGGTCGAAGCCAGCGTGAACCGAGCGGAAAGTCCGGCTGCCCTTGCCGGGGTGGGACTGAGCAGATCTGGGCCCCGGCCCAGCCCGGGAAGGCCTCGTCGAGGAGGCTCACCGGATCTCGACGCGGGGCCCGGAGAATGCGGATCGCCACCGCTCGTTTTCGGGACGACCGTCCATGGGCATCCCCAACAACTCCCAAGGCAAGATGTAGGAGACCCGGCGGAGCCTCACCCGACCGCTCGGCCTCGACCAGGAGGACATTCCTCCCCATCTCCCCCGGGATCAACGCCTCGTCCACGAGAAGATGCAGGACCCGATCCTGTGGACCGGGATCGGGTTCCCATACCACATATCGAGAAGACACCACTTCCCCAGCCGCCGTCGCGACCTCACGGATTGCATTCCATCTAACCGTGATTTCTCGCACCACCCCACCCCGGATCTCTCCCCCTAGGGCCTGGAAGCGACGGATGGGGCGCTCGATGAACGCCTTGCTTCCACGCCGGGGGGCGAAGAAACCTTTCCGGGCGTGACCAAAGGCCATAGCGGCCATGGCAACGGTAGTCTGTGACGGCTCCACATTGAAGCAAGCCGCCGCCACGGCTTCGGCGAGGTCACAAAAGGACAGAGCAATCCCGCGCTGTCGCAGAAAGGTCCGCAGGTGACGCCTGCCGACAAGGCGGCCATGGCCCCAGGGGGTAATGTTCCTGAGGGGCGCCCCCATCACCTCGGAGAGGTGACAGAGTCGCTCTGAGCACCTGAGCACCGCGGGCCAGGAGCTCGAAAATTCCCGTCGAAGCTCCCGCTCCCAGTCGGGACCCGGGCCGTACAGTCCCACGCGGTGGCAGGGAAGGACCACCTGGACCCCCGGTTGAAGTCGGACCACCGGGGGCTGCTCCTCTGTGGCCAGCAACGGATAGAGGAATCCCCCCTCCTCCAAACCCCAGAGCAGATCCGGGGATCGATCATGCTCGAACCTATCGTGGATCCGGTAGAAGGAGTCCTCGAGCGCCCCGGGGGTGAGCAGGAGGACCCGCCAGCCACGCTGGGCCAGTGCCGTCCCACAGGTCACGCTGCCCATTCCGGATCCGACGATGAGGCAGTCAATCTTCCGGTGCATGGGGGCTCTTCCGCCGGAAGGGGCGCCCTCTTCGGAAGTGAAGGCGGATCGGGTTGCCCTCAAACCCGTACGCCGTCCGAAGGCGATTCACGAGGTACCGCACATACGACGGGGGGATGCCTTTGGGATCGTTGACGAAGACGCCAAAGGTCGGTGGCCTGGAGCCGAGCTGGGTGGCAGACCGAATCGTGACCGGCCGCCCCTGCGCTGAGGGGGGAGGATGAGCGGCCACGGCCTTACCGATGAAACGATCAAGCTCGTCGGGTGGAATGCGCCGGTCGCGCTCTTTCAGCACGCGCTCCACCACGGGAAAGATCTTGAAGACCCGCTGGCCCGTCAGCGCCGAGACATAGAGGACTGGAGCGTAGTCCAGATGCCCAAGCTCTTCACGAATTCGGCGCAGATGCTCGTCACCCGCCCCTGCCCGTTTTTCCACCAGGTCCCATTTGTTCACCACGAGGATCGAAGCACACCCCGCCTGCATGGCGATCCCGGCGATCCGCGCGTCCTGACGCACCACCCCGGTCACCGCATCGAGCAGGATAAGGGCCACATCGGAGCGCTCCACGGCCTTGACGGCCCGGAGGATACTGTAATACTCGACCCGATGGCTCATCCGGCTCTTGGAGCGAATTCCCGCCGTGTCTACCAACACATATCGCTGTCCTTGGTACGTAAAGGGGGTATCGATGGGGTCTCGCGTCGTTCCGGGATCAGGATTGACGATAACTCGGGGCTCTCCCAATATCCGGTTGACCAGAGAAGACTTCCCCACGTTGGGCCGTCCGATCACGGCGATGGTCACGCCCTCAACGGCCGCAGGCGTCTTCTCCGCCGGCGGCACAAGGGCAAGCACGCGATCCAGAAGTTCTCCCACGCCCGTCCCGTGCTCGGCGGAGACCGGGAGGACCTCGGAAAACCCGAGCCGATAAAACTCAACGGTCTCGGAGGCCCTCACCGCGGTATCCACCTTGTTGGCCACAAGCATGACCGGCTTCTCCGCCTTCTTTCTGAGCAGAAGGGCGATCTCCTCATCCACAGGAGTCAGCCCCTCCCTGGCGTCCACGAGAAAGAGGATGAGCTCCGCCTCTTCCATCGCCAGTTGGGCCTGCAGAGCGACCTGCTGGGTAATGGGGATAGTAGTTTTCGGCTCAAAGCCGCCGGTATCGACGAGGAGAAAGGATCGCCCCCGCCACTCGACGGTGCCGTAGTTGCGGTCCCGAGTGACCCCGGGAGTCGCCTCGACGATCGCACGCCGCCCCCCCACCATCCGGTTGAAGAGGGTGGACTTCCCCACGTTGGGGCGACCCACAATGGCGATGGTGGGGACCTTTACCATGCTCAGCATCTCCTCACTGGGTGCGTGCACTCCAATCATATGCTATCCCCTCAAACAGCGCAACGAGGAGGGTTGGCGAATGGGGGACACGGCAACCGTTCGGTCACATGTGCGGGCTCTTGTCGAGAGGAGGGACGGGCAGGAGGCTTAGGGGAGATCGACAGCCGTTTAGCGAAGGAGGGCTTCTAAGGCGTTGCGCGCCACAGGCTGCGTCCAGTCAACCCCCCCCACGCGTGCGACGATCTGTCCCGCCCGGTTGATGAGGTAGGTCGTCGGAACCGCTCCAAAGACGTCGTACGCCTCGGCCGCCGTCCACTTCGGATCAACCAGGACCGGGAAGGTTACGCTGGACTCCTTCACAAAGGTTTCGACTTGGGCCTGGGGACCCTGGTCCACGTTGATCGCGACGATCACGAGCCCGGCTGCCCTGTAATCCTGGTAGGCCCGCTCCAGGGAAGGCATCTCGGTCCGGCAGGGGTGACACCAGGTCGCCCAGAAGTGGAGGAGGACGGGCTTTCCCTTGAACTCCGAGAAGGAGGTAGTCCTCCCGGTGAGATCCGGAAGGGCAAAGTCGGGCGCCATCACGGCAACCCGTGTACTGTCGGCCTTGGCGATCTCGGTGATCACGCCCGTCGGGCCTTCTGCCTTGAGGGTGAAGCGCACCTGATCCCCGGGCCTGAGGTCCTTGAGCAGCTCCGGGGAGGCGACCGGGAAGCGCATGATCATCCGAGGCATGAAGTCTTTGATCTCTTCGTGGTCGAGGACAACCATCCCCCCGGTCGGATTGACGGCAACGACTCTCCCTACCCCCTGATGAAACTCCTCGCCGAACGCGCTCCCGAAAACGAGGAGGCAGAGGCCCGTGGCGAGGGCCCCTGTGAACCGGCTCCCCGCTGAGCTCACCCTACTGGTCCGCCTCATAAAGTCCGCTCCCTTGTGGTTCCGCCGTATTCCATCCCCCTCACGGCAAAGCAAGGCAGAGACGGGCCGGCGCCTTCGCTACACGAGTGAGGCATTCCGACGGCGGGAAAGCAACGCTGTGGCTCCCCGGCAGAGGTAATCGAGGCCGGAGAGGATCGTGAACGCTCCTGTCGCCCATAGGACAGGAGCCAGGGATGCACTCCCCGCCTCCACCGCCATGGCGAAGAGGACCGTGAGGACCTGCAGTGCCGTCGTCAGCTTTCCGAGGATCGACGGCGGATACCCAGGGCGGCCAGTGGTGATGAGGAGAAGACCTGAGCCCAGAATCAGGAGCAGATCTCTTCCCGCCACGATCAGCACCAGCCACAAGGGGAGCCTCCCCACGAAGGCCAATGTCAAAAAGGAGGAGCTCAAGAGCAGTTTATCCGCGACTGGATCGAGGATCCTCCCGAACTCTGTCCCCTCCCGCAAGGAGCGGGCCAAGAATCCGTCGAGCCCGTCGGTGATCCCGGCGATGAGGAAAAGGACAAACGCCCAGGAGAAATCTTCCCGGAGGAGGAGGAGCACGATCACCGGCGTTAACATCAGGCGAAGAAGGGTGAGCCCATTGGGGAGATTGATGATCACGGTCTGCGCCTCTCGTCTCCCGCGCCTGCCGAAAGGTCTCTCGCGACGGCCGTGGCGTCTTCGACGGTCTTCAGGGTCTCGGCCATGGCGTGCTTGAGGTCATCGAGCCCCGCCCCGGTCCGCGCCGAGACCACGACGGACCGCGGCCTGCGGGCGAGAAAGGCGACCGCCTCCGGATGCGGCAGTTTGTCCACCTTGTTGTACACGCTGATCAGCGGCTTCGCGGCTGCCCCCAGTTCCCCCAGGACCGCCATCACCGCCTGCGACTGATTCTGCCAGTCTGGATGGGAGATATCGATCACGTGGAGAAGGAGATCCGATGCCCGGACTTCTTCCAACGTCGCCTTGAAGGCCTCCACCAATTGATGGGGAAGCTTCCTGATGAATCCCACGGTATCCGACAGGAGGATTTCCCGGCCACCGGGCACAATCACCTTCCGTAGCGTTGGGTCCAGCGTGGCAAAGAACTTATCGGCCACCGGGAGCGCCGCGTGGGTCAACGCATTGAGCAGGGACGACTTCCCCGCATTGGTGTATCCCACGACCGCTGCGGTCGGAAGGGCCCGCTTCTGCCGATGCCGACGCAAAAGCGCCCGATGGCGCCGAACCTTCTCCAGCTCCTCCTCGATCTTGACGATCCGGCGCCGAATCCGTCGTCGATCCACTTCCAGTTGCGTCTCGCCGGGGCCCCGGGTCCCAATGCCACCTCCCAACCGGGAAAGCTCGCCCCCATGGCCGGTGAGGCGCGGGAGCAGATACTTGAGCTGGGCCAGCTCGACCTGGAGCTTCCCCTCCCGAGATCGGGCGCGCTGGGCGAAAATATCCAGAATGAGCCCCGTCCGGTCAACCACCTTTCGGCCAAGGGTGGCTTCGAGATTTCTCTGCTGGGAACCGGTCAGGTCATCGTCGAAGATGACGAGGTCCACGCCCTCTTCGCAGATCGCCCTGACCTCCTCGGCCTTGCCCGGACCGATCAGGGTGCGGGGATTGGGCAGGAATCGCTCTTGGAGGACGCGAAAGGCCGGCTCAGCCCCTGCCGACATCGCCAGCTGAGCCAGCTCCTCCAGGGAATCCTCGGCGTCCCAACGGGACTGGTGAGGCCACCTGAGCCCGATGAGGACCGCCACTTCACGCCGTGGTAGGGAGACCGCTCTCACCGAAGTTGTTCGCGCGCCTCCTTCGCCCGCTGAAACTCCTCGACCAGGCCGGCCATATTCTGTGTCCGAATCAGCTCCGCAATCCGCTCCAGCACCTGCCGGAATCGAGAAATGGACTCGAGGACCTCACCTCGATTCCGGATCAGAATGTCACGCCACATGATCGGGTGCGACGCCGCAATCCGGGTGAAGTCCCGAAGCCCACCGCCGCTGAATCGCAGAAGTTCTTCCTCCCCGTCCCCACGGTTCAGCACGGTTCCAATGAGCGCGTAGGCGACGACATGCGGCAGATGGCTGACGAGGGCGAAGACCTGGTCGTGCCGGAAGGGATCCATCAGGACCACGTGGGATCCCACCCCCTCCCACAGGCGCATGACCTTCTTAAGGGCCTCCTCGGGGGTTCGGGACGACGGCGTGAGGACACAGAGACTCCCATGAAAGAGTCCGGCCGAGGCGGCCTCGGGCCCAGAGCGTTCGGTCCCGGCGATAGGGTGGGCAGGGACGTAGGTTCGGCCAGGAGGGATCTCTCTCTCCACCTCGGCGACGAGATCTCCCTTCACACTTCCCACGTCGGTCACGATACACCCGGGGGCGAGGTGGGGTGCAGCGGCCCGGACCACTTCCGCGATGGCCCCGACGGGGACAGCCACCACCACGAGGTCGGCCCCCGCGACCCCGGCCGGCAGATCGCCAACCTCGTCCACCAGGCCCAGGGCAATCGCGTGATTCACATGGATCTGATCTCTGTCCAGGCCGACCACACGCGCCGCGAGCCGCCCCCGGCAAGCCCGAGCCAGGCTGCCGCCGATGAGCCCCACGCCAATCACCGCGATGCGCTGGAAGATCGGTTCACGGACTTCGACGAGCTCAGTCGAGTCGTTCACAGTTCACCGTCCCCAGAGACTGGAGACTGGAGCTATGAGACTGGAGTCGCCACTTAGCGCTTACCACTCCCTCTTGCTCCTGTCTCCTGTCTCCGGTCTCTGGTCTGTGGTCACAGACGGCGCCCCACGACGGGCGCCAGGGCCCGCATCTGGTCCATCAGTGCGGCGAACCGAGCAGGGACCAGGGCCTGAGGTCCGTCGGATAACGCCACCTCGGGTTGGGGATGGACCTCGACCATGACCCCGTCCGCCCCCACGGCAACGGCCGCCAGCGTCAGCGGGGCCACGAGATCCCATTTTCCGGCGGCGTGACTCGGATCGACGATGACCGGCAGGTGCGAGAGCTGTTTCAGCGACGGGACCGCCGAAAGGTCCAGCGTATTCCGGGTGTACTCCTCGAAGGTCCGGATGCCCCGTTCGCAGAGGACAATATTGTAGTTTCCCTCGGACATGATGTACTCCGCCGACATCAGAAGCTCCTTGATCGTCGAGCTCATCCCCCGTTTGAGGAGGACCGGCTTGCGGTGGATGCCCACCTCCTTGAGCAGACGGAAGTTCTGCATGTTCCTGGCGCCGATCTGGACCATGTCGGCGTACTTCATCACGAGCTCCGCATCCCGCGGGTCCATCAACTCGGTGACGACCGGCAGCCCGGTCACCTCCCGTACTTCGGCCAGGTATCTCAACCCCTCCTCGCCGAGCCCCTGGAACGAATACGGCGACGTCCTCGGCTTGAAGGCCCCCCCTCGGAGCAGGGTGGCCCCCGCCTCCTTGACCTTGATCGCCGTATCGAGCAGCATCTCGCGTCCTTCGACCGAGCACGGGCCGGCAATGACCGCGAGCCGCGCCCCACCGACCGTCACGCCGTTCACCTCCACGACGCTTGGCTCGGTCTTGAAGTCTCGGCTGGCGAGTTTGAAGGGCGTCAAGATGGGGAGGACCTTTTCGACGGCGGGCAGGGCCTCAAAAGGGACATTCCGAAGGACCCGTTCATCCCCGATGGCCCCGATGATGGTCCGCTCCACCCCTTTGGAGATGTGGGGCTTGAGGCCATGCTGGGTAATTCGCTCCACCACCTGGTCAATGTCCGCCTGGGTGGCGGTAGAGCGCATGACGATGATCATCTCTTGCTCCTCCCCCCTGCGGAACCCCCGGACCTCGCCGCCGCCCCCACCGTGCCGAGCACCTCGCCTAGGGCCTGGAGAGCCCGGCTATTCTCCTGAGGTGTTCCCACTGTCACGCGGATATACGCGGGCAGACCATACCCCTCCATGGATCGAACGATGACCCCCTTGCGCAGGAGGGCGTCCGCGACCGCCTTGCCTTCCACCACGACGTTGACCAGGATGAAGTTGGTCACGCTCGGGATGGTGACAAGTCCCAACTCGTCGAAGCGGGACTGCATGGTTCGCCGTCCGGCCTCGGTGATTCGAAGCGTCTCCTCGAGGTGGGCCGCATCGTCCAGGGCAGCCAAGGCCGCCTTCTGGGCCAACGCGTTGACGTTGAAGGGCTGCCGCACCCGGTTCAGAAGCTCCACCATCTCCGTGGAGCCGATGCCGTACCCGATCCGCAGTCCCGCGAGACCGTACGCCTTCGAAAAGGTCCTAAGGGCCAAAAGATAGCGTCCCTCCCGGACATATCGAAGGAGATCCGGCTGAAGATACCGGGGAACATACTCCCGATATGCCTCATCCACCACCAGGATAACATCGGGTGGAAGCGCCCGCACAAAATCGTCCAGGTCGCTGGGCGAGACGCACGTCCCGGTCGGATTATTGGGGTTGCCGAGAAAGACCAGCTTGGTTCGGGCAGTCACCGCCTTGAGCATCCCGCGAAGATCGTGCGTGAAATCCTTCAGAGAGACCTCTCGGATGTGGCCCCCCACGGCCTGGCAGACACTCCGATAGACGACAAAGGCCGGATGGCCCATCACCGCCTCATCCCCCGGTCCCAGGAAGGCTCGGGTAACAAGCTCCAACAGCTCATTGCTCCCGTTACCGAAACAGATCTCCTCGGGTTTCACCCCGAGGCGCCGACTGAGCCCCTGGCGCAAGGCATAACAGGTACCATCGGGGTACCGGTGCAGCCCTTGAAGCGCCTCTCGAATGGCCTGCAGGGCCAGCGGCGAGGGGCCCAGGGGATTCTCGTTGGAGGCGAGCTTGAGCACGTCATCGAGCCCGAGCTCCCGCTCTACCTCCTCCATCGGCCTTCCCGGGCTGTACGGGACCAGTCCCAAGACCTGCGGCTGCGCCAATTCTGTCAGCGTCTTCACGTCACGACTCACCGTTGTCCCTTACGCGTCATTGCTCACGTGCTCTTGCAGTATCGGGTCTTGGGTGTCAGGTGTTAGGTTTTCGGTCCCCAACACCCAATACCGAACACCCAAAACCCTCCTCAACTCTTCGCCCGGAGCGGCTCCTTGGGGTACGAGCCTAGGACCTTCACAAACAGGCATTCCTCCTGGAGCCCCTCCAGGGCCGCCTTCACCGGCGCATCCTCGGCATGTCCCTCGAAATCCACATAGAAGATGTACTCCCAGACACGGTAGCGGGAAGGTCGCGACTCGATCTTGGTCAGGTTGATCTGGTTCTTGGCGAAGGGCTCCAGCATCCGGTACAGCGCCCCCACCCGGTCCCGAATCGTGAAGAGGATCGAGGTCTTGTCCTGGCCGGTGACGGCGCACGGCGACTGCCCGATGATCAGGAAGCGCGTGAAATTATACGGACTGTCTTCAATCCGGGACGCCACCACCTTCAGATCATAGAACCGGCTCGCCAGCTCGGACGCGATGGCCGCGGCCGCCTCATCCTGGGCGGCAAGCTCGGCTGCCGCCGCCGTGGAGTGTACCTCGCGAAGCGCGACCCCCGCCATGTTCGCCTCGAGCCACTTCCGGGATTGGGCGATGGCATGGGGATGGGAGTAGATCGTGACGATCCGCCCCTTCTCTCCGAGCTTCGACAGGAGGTGATGAGCAACCTCCATGAGGATCTCGCCACAGATCTTCAGGTCCGAATCGACGAACATGTCGAGGGTATGACTCACCACCCCCTCGGTCGAGTTCTCGACCGGCACGACCCCGTAGTCCGCCTTCCCCTTCTCCACCTCGGCAAAGACCTCGCCGATGCCTCGGAGCGGGACGTATTCCGCCAGCAGGCCGAATCGCTTCATGCACGCCATGTGGGTGAAGGTGGCCTGGGGCCCGAGGTAGGCCACCTTCAACGGCTGCTCGAGCGAAAGACAGGCCGAGAGGATTTCCCGGTAGACTGCCTTGATCGCTCTGTCCGGGAAGGGTCCCCGGCTCTCCCGCGTGAGGCGATCGATGATCTCTCCCTCCCGTTGCGGGGAATGGTAGGCGATGTTTCCCTTAGCCTTCTCCTCCCCCACGCGCACGACGACCTCGGCCCGGCGATTCAGGAGGTCCAGGATCTGGCTATCGATGGCATCGATCTGCCGTCGGAACTCCTCGATTCCCATCTCTGCCCTCTATGGTCTCTCCGTCCACATCTCGATCTGAAGCCCGGCCATTATAGGGAGGAATCCAAGGCGGCTTCAAGGGTTTTCTCGCTTCGTCTTGACGGCGCCATCTGCCTCCTGGCCGGCAGGCACGAGGGCCTCGAGCTCCTGAGTTGAGGGGAGATCCGTAATATCCTGGAAGCCGAAGTATTCCAGGAACGTCCGCGTGGTGCCGTAGAGAAGCGGCCGGCCCACCTCTCGCTTGCGCCCGAGGATCCGGATGAGCCCCCGTTCCATGAGGGTCTTCAGGACGGTGTCCACCAGCACGCCCCGGATCGCCTCGATCTCGGCCTTGGTGATCGGCTGTCGGTAGGCGATGATGGCCAACGTCTCGAGCGCCGGCCGGGACAGTCTGACCGGTCGCGTTTGGGCCAACCGGCTGACCCAGGGGTGCAGCTCAGATCGGGTCGCCATGCGATAGCCGCCGGCGACCTGAAGGATCGTGAGGCCCGAACCCCTCTTTGCATACTCATCCCTCAAGGAGTCCAGGCTCTCAACGATTCTTGCCTTCTCCTCACCCAGGATCGCTTCCAGCTGCTCGATCGAGAGCGGATCAGGGGAGGCGAAGAGGACCGCCTCCAAGATCGCCGGGGCGTCCTGGCTCATGCCGCCGCCCCCACGATTACAATCTCGCCGAAGGCGACCCGTTGTCGGACCCGGACCGCTCCCTGCCGCAAGAGCTCGAGCAGCGCGAGAAAGGTCGCGATCACCAACGACCGATCGGCCGCCGGAGCAAACAAAGCCTCAAAGGTGACGGACCCCTGGAGCGTCACCTGGTCGAGGATGGCAACCATCCGCTCTGCCGTCGTCACCAGTCGGGGCACGAGCGTGAGCGCCCCCTGATCGTCGACGCGCCTCAGGACGTCCCGAAAGGCCGCGAGGAGATCCAAGAGACTGACCTCGAGCGTCCCTCCGCCGGGTGGGATGTCGAGAGGCGTGGAGCGGAAGAAAAAGAGTCGCTGTCCGTCCTCCCGGACCGCCAACGTCTCGGCGGCAGCCCGGAAGCGCTCGTACTCCAGAAGCATATCGACCAGGGGGGTCCGGGGATCCTCTTCGACCGCCTCCCCATCGGCAGAGGGCTCGACCGGCACCAACATCCTGGACTTAATGTACACCAACGTGGCCGCCATGACGAGAAACTCTCCGGCCACCTCGAGGTCGAGCTCGTGGAGCAGGGTGAGGACCTGGAAGTATTCATCGGTGATCCGCGCGATGGGAATATCGTAGATATCGATCTGGTTCCCACGGATGAGATGCAGGAGTAGGTCTAACGGCCCCTCAAAGACCGGGAGCTTCACCTGGTAGGCCATGTCTCCTCCTCCACAGTCAGATAGGGACGGATCTTTCGCAGGCGCTTCGGCCCGATCTCCGGGATCCGCTCGAGGTCCGAGAGCCGCCCAAAGGGGCCACGGTCCTCCCGAAACCGGACCATTGCCTCTGCCATGGCAGGGTCCATCTCCGGTACGTCAGCCAGGCGCCCCGCATCGGCCCGATGGGGATGCACGCGCCCCTCGGGTGCGCGGGGGGACACCCCACCGGGACCAGGCGGCTGAACACCCATCCCCGCGGACATGACGAAACCCGACCCCGCTTCCATCGGCATGAGACCCCGGACGGCGACGAGGACCAGGACAGTTAAGAGGAGCAAGGCGAGCGCGGCATCAGCAGGAGCGAAGACCGGCACCCTCATCGCCCCCCCGTCGACTGCGCCTCCAGCCGAAAGACATCGTGCAGCACCCGGACCGCCAGTTCCGTGTACTTTTCCTCGATGACGCAGGACACCTTGATCTCTGATGTGCTGATCATCATGATGTTGATGTTCTCCGCAGCCAGGGCGGCAAACATCTTGGCAGCGACCCCGGAGTGCGTCCGCATACCGACCCCCACGATCGAGACCTTGGCGATCCGATCGTCCCCCAGGACCTGGTCCGCCCCGATCTCTCTCGCGAGCCCCTTGACGAGTTCCATCGCCTTGTGAAAATCGGTCCTCGGGACGGTGAAGGAGATATCGGTGTGCCCGTCCTGGCTGATGTTCTGCACGATCATGTCCACCACGATCCCCGCCTCGGCCACCCTCCCGAAGAGTTTGGCCGCGATCCCGGGGCGATCCACCACCCGGGTAATGGTGATCTTCGCCTCCTTCCGGTCATAGGCAATCCCCGAGACCATCACCTTTTCCATCTCTGGATCCTCCTGCACCACCAAGGTCCCTTGGTTTTCGGAAAAGCTCGATCGCACGTGGACAGACACGTTGTAGTTTTTCGCATATTCGACGGCCCGTGCCTGGAGCACCCTGGCCCCCAGGCTGGCCATCTCGATCATCTCCTCGTACGAGATCCGGGGGAGCTTCCGAGCCGTGGGGACCAGACTGGGATCCGCGGTGTAGACGCCCTCCACATCCGTGTAGATCTCGCAGACCTCGGCGTTCAGCGCGGCGGCCAACGCCACGGCGGTGAGGTCCGAGCCGCCGCGACCGAGGGTCGTGACTTCCTCCTCGGCATTGACCCCTTGAAACCCGGCCACAATAGCGATCTTCCCCTCCCGCAGCGCCTGGCGGATCCGCTCGACATCGATATTGAGAATCCGGGCCTTCGTGTGCACGTTGTCGGTGAGAATCCGCACCTGGGTCCCGGTGAAGGACCGGGCCTTGGCGCCACAGCCCTGAATGGCCAAGGAGAGGAGCCCGATCGCCACCTGTTCTCCGGTGGCCAGGATGACATCCAGCTCCCGCTCATTCGGGGACTCGCTAATCTCATGGGCGAGCTGGAGGAGCCGGTCGGTCTCTCCAGCCATGGCGGACACCACGACGACCACGTCATGCCCAGCCCTTTTCACCTCGACGATCCGCCTAGCGACATGCTGGATTCGCCCGACGTCTCCCACCGAGGTCCCGCCGTACTTCTGGACGACGAGGGTCACGTCACTCCCCCCTGGTCTGGACCGTCACCCCGAGACCGAGCTGCCGCCAGAACCGTGCAAAGTAGTCGATGCCCGACACCACACTCAGCACCACCGCAATCCCGACCGCAAAACCCCCCAGACTCCGGGGAGGAGGATCAAGGATCAGCACGATGACCGCAATCACCTCCGCCGCCATCTTGTACTTCCCGAGCTGGGACGCGGCAATGATCAGCCCCTGGGAAGCCGCAATGCCCCTGAGCCCGGTGATGGCGATATCTCGCCCGATGATGACCGTCGCCACCCAGGCCGACACCCTCCCGATCCCCACCAGAGAGATGAGCGCCGCCGCGATCAACAGCTTGTCGGCGATGGGATCCAAGAGCTGCCCGAGGGTGGTGACCTGTCTCCGGCTTCGGGCAATGCGACCGTCCAGCCAGTCGGTGAAGACCGCCGCGAGGAAAATGGCCGCCGCCGGATAATTGCGGGTGTCAGCGCTGCCAATCAGGAAAATGACCAGGAAGGGAACCAGGAAGATTCGAACGAGGGTCAGCGTATTCGGCAAATTCACTGAAGGCCACCTGGCATCATGCGACGGAGAGGACGAAACTCAGCGAGAGGACCCCCGACTGGCATCAAGACGGTTTCGCAGGTCCCGGACCCGTACCCGGATGTCCCGAAACTTCGGCATCTCGCTTTGGATGGCCAGCAGGGTTTCGAGGGCCTTCTTTCCGTTCCCGAGCGCCTCATAGGCCGTCGCGAGATCGTAGAGGATTCCCCACCGCTCTTCGGTGCCTGCCTCTGTCGCTGCAACGCCCTTGAGCAGCTCCTCGACCGCCCGTTCTGGCTCACCCTTCACCAGATAGCAGAGGCCCAGGAGGCTCGCGCATCGCACCCGATAGGCGGCATCGTTGGCCGCCAGTCGTAATTCTCCGATGGCCCTATCGTAAAGCCCCAGGTCCTTGAACGCAATAGCGAGATCGTAATGGGTCTCATAGTCGGCCGCATCGAGTTGATCACGGATCCCCCGCTGGAGCTCGTGCAGCATCTGCTTCACCTCCGGCTCCAGATCGGGCGGCAAAGACGCCTCTTCATCTGCGCTCAGCGCCTCGCTCAGCTCCCCGGCGAAATCGACATACTCCTCCTGCGAGGCCTTCGCCTCCACCACCCGGAACACGGGCCGCTTTTTGCCAGCCGCTCTCGGACGCTCCTCCCGCTTTGGCCTATCCGCACCTCGCTCGATCTCCGCCAAGTGCTGCTTGGCCACCGGATGTTCCGGATCCTGACGGAGGATCCGCTGGAGACTGTCTCGGGCCTCCTGCAGCATCCCCTGCTTCAGATAAAACTGAGCCTCCTGCAGTTCCTCCGCCACCGTCTGCGACCCGTCGAGCTTCACGGGCGCTGGAGACGGCTCGAGTTGCGGTGTGACCGTCTCGGAGTCCTGCAGGGGATCGAGTTCGATCGTAACCGCCTCGATGGCCTCTTCAGATGGGCCCTCCCCCCCGACCGCGACATCCACGTCCAGCATGCCTGGAGCCACGCGCTCCTCCGCCTCTTCGGCGATTTCCTTGGCCACCCCTCCTGGCGCTCCATCGAACCATCCCCCGATTTCCTCGACCGGGGCGAGGGCTTGAGGCTCTTCCCGCACCTCAGAGGGCCCCGGCAGGATCTGCAGGGAGGGAGCCTCCTCGACGAGAGTCTCCGTTCCGGCTACCGGCTCCGGGTGATTTTGCGTTCCGGGGAAAGCCGTCGCCAGCGCTTGGTCCAGCCTCGCCTCCGCCACGGAGGGGTCGAGGGAGGCAAGCCGCTCAGTCAGAAGGGTCGCCTCGGCCCCCCGACGTTGCGACCGTAAGAGCTCCACCGTCTTTTGGTAAATCTGTCGGATATCGTCGGCGTGCCCCGCCGTGACGAGGCGATCCTCCAGGGTCTTGAGTTTGGCCAGGGCCTGGTCCAGCCGCCCGGCCTTCGCGAGAAGGCCCGCAACCTTGGAGAGGGTTGGCGGATGTCCCGGCTCTACCAGGATCATCTTCCCATATATCTCCAAGGCCCCGAACATATCCCCACTCCTGACGGTCTGATCGGCCAGTGTCTGAAACTGGAGCTTGGCCTCTGCGGTCAGCCCCTGCTCGGCATACATCTCGGCGCAGGCCAGGGAGGCTTCGGCATGTGAAGGGTCAAGCTTGAGGACCTTCTTGTAGACGGCAATCGCCCGGACGTGCAGGCCATCAAGCCGGTAGACCTCCCCGAGGCGTTTGAAGTAGCCGATGGCCTCGGCTTTGCTCCCGATCCTGATGGAGAGGTCCCCGAGGGCGTTGAGCACGTTGCAGTTATTCGGGTCAGTTCTTAGGATCGCTTGATATTCCGCGACGGCCTGGTCCAGCTTTCCCTGCTGGACGTAACCCATGGCGGCCTGAAGCCCCTTTCGCTTCTCCATGCTGACGTCACTTCTCCGGAAAAGGCTCTAACCCCAACAAAATCATATAATTCGCGGGTTCAGCCTATCAGACACCACCGCGACTGTCAAGGTGCAACTCACGGGCCATCCGCCCTAGAAAGGAGCACTTAGACTACATGTTACCGGCGCAGGGTCCAGTCGGCGGTTCCATACCGCTTGACCACCAGCTCCTGAACCACGCTCTCCTCTTTGGCCGTCAGTCCTCCCGGGTCCAGGGTGACTGCGGCCCCCGCCTCGAATCCCGCCCGAAGGGCATCAACCAATTCCTCCCAACCGGGGGAGCGCCCCAGCAGAAGCCTGAGAGCAGTCGCCCGGGCTTCGAGGTCTCGCCCCTGCGGGAAGAGCGCGTTCCATGCGGCGTGCTCTAGCTCGATCAAGAGAGATCCGTGTTGAAGGAGGGCGCCGCTCAACCGTCGCTGCGCCGACCCGATCAGCTTGCGCCCGTTGACGGTGACTTCATACCGGGTCGAGGAGAGGAAACAAAGTCCCCCGGCCTCTCCCTTGGGGTGATCGCCGCGACTCAAGGTCGCCTCCACCCCCAGTCTCCGCAAGGCGAGGAGGAGGCACTGGCTGATCCATCGATAGTCGTCGAGGACACTCCGGCTTCCGCGCAAGATGGGAATGGCCAGGCTATAGGTGAGCTCCCGATGGTGCAGCAGGGCCCGGCCCCCCGTGGGACGGCGCACCACAGGGATGCGTCGCTCACGGCAGGCGGTGAGGTTCACCTCTCCCTCAATGGATTGGTTGACACCCAGCGAGACCGTGGGGAGGGCCCAGCGATATACGCGAAGGGTGGGAGAACTCCACCCCCCGTCGCACCCGAGCGCCAGCGCCTCATCGACAGCCATGTTGGTGGGACCATCGCGGGGCTCGTCCACCAGCAGACGCCAGCGACTGGACTGAAACCACGTCGGGGTTCCCGCGACTTCACCCATCGATCTACTCTTTGTCGATGTCGCGATGCCGCACCCCCACCTCCCGTCCATCCCCCTGAAGCTGCCGGGCCAGAAACTCGGCGGCGCTCACCGACCGGTGCCGACCACCGGTGCAGCCCAAGGCAATCGTGAGATAGGCCCTCCCCTCCCGCAGGTAGTACGGCAGCGTGAAACGGAGAAAGGTCAGAAGCTCCTCCAAGTACGATTGGGCCTCGTGGTCATCCAGGAGGAACTTGGCCACCTTGGGGTCGCGTCCGGTCAGGGGCCGCAACTCCTCCCGAAAGTGAGGATTGGGGAGACAGCGGAGATCAAAGACCAGGTCGGCATCGGGCGGAAGGCCATGCCGGTATCCAAAGGAGACACAGGTGATGGCCGTCTTGCTGCCGGGCCGATCGTCGCGGAAGGCGGCGACCACGAGCCTACGGAGGTCATGGATGGTGAGGTCGCTCGTATCGACCACCATGTCCGCCTCGGCCTTGAGGGAAGCCATCCGCTCCCGCTCCAGGCTGATCCCCCGGAGCACGGACCCCTGGGGGGCGAGGGGGTGCGGCCGACGGCTCTCACTGAACCGTCGGAGCAACACCTGGTCATCCGCCTCCAGGAAGAGGACGCGAATGGTGTGGCCGTGCTGCCTGAGGGTGGCCAGGACATCCTCCAGAGGACTGAGGAACTCTCCCTCCCGAACGTCGACCACGAAGGCGACGCGGGTGACACGCCGTTCCGAATGGGCGCAGAGATCCGCCACCGTCGGAATGAGGGTGGCAGGCAGATTGTCCACACAGAAGACGCCCATGTCCTCCAGGGTCTTCATCGCCTGGCTCTTCCCGGCACCCGACATTCCTGTGACGATGATGAACTCCATATCAGTTCACTGCCGACAGTTCACCGTTCACAGAGGCGGAGAGGCAATGTCGCAAGAGACCCTCAACAGCGAACTGTGAACGATGTCTAGGGCCCGGGCTCGATCAGACCATAGTTGCCCTCGCGGCGACGGTACAGCACATTGACCTCGTCGGTCTGGGCATTGCGGAAGACGAAAAAATCGTGACCCAGCAGGTCCATCTGCAGGATGGCCTCATCGAGGCTCATGGGCTTGATGGCAAAGCGCTTGGTCTTCACGACCCGTGGCTCTTCCTCCCGAGACGCGATGGTG
>JAHFDE010000003.1:20461-28440 GCA_023249165.1 Candidatus Methylomirabilota bacterium
CTAGTATCTTCGGCGCCGGCTGGAAGAAGGGATCTTGAGCTGTCCTCGATACTTGGCGACGGTCCGACGGGCGATCTCGATCCCCTGTTGCCGTAACATCTCGACAATCTTCTGGTCCGAGAGGGGCTTCCCCGTGTCTTCCGCCGTGAGCAGCCGCCGGACCAGCTCTTTGACGGTGAGCGAAGACACCGCCTCGCCATCGACGGATTGGACCCCCCGGTGAAAGAAGTACTTGAGCTCAAAGAGACCTTGAGGGGTATGCACGTACTTGCTGGTGGTGACGCGGCTCACGGTCGACTCGTGCATGCTGATATCCTCCGCCACCTCCTTGAGGGTCAGGGGCCGCATCTCGGTAATCCCCTTGTCCAGGAACTGCCGTTGAAATTTCACGATCGAGTCAGTCACCTTGAAGAGGGTGCGCTGGCGCTGCTCAATGGAGCGGATCAGCCAGAGGGCGGACCGCATCTTCCCCTCGACGTACTCCCGCGTCTCCTTCGAATTCGCCCGCCCCTTGCCCAACAGCCCACGGTAGTACGAGCTGATCCGGAGGCGGGGAAGGCCATCCTCGTTGAGGACAACCACAAAGCGATCGTCGACCTTGAGGATATACACGTCCGCGGTAATGTAGCGGGGCTCCTCGGTGCTGAAGGTGCGCCCTGGCTTCGGCTCAAGGGAACAGACGAGGAGGAGGGCATCCTGGACCGCCTTGATGGGGATCTTCAGCTTCTCGGCAATTCTCGTGAGATAGCGCCCTTCCAGGTCCGTCAGGTGTTCATCGATCAGCGTCCGCGCCAGGGCGACCTCCGGCCCGCCCTTCAGGCTATCGACCTGCAAGAGAAGACACTCCCGCAGGTCTCGCGCCGCCACCCCGGCGGGATCGAAGCTCTGGACCAACCTGAGCGCCTCCTCCAACACCGAGACGGGCGTGGATGCCTTTCCCCGTACCTCTTCCAGGTTGGCCCTCAGATATCCGTTTTCGTCGAGATTGCCGATGATCTCGGTGGCCCAATGAATGCAGACGGGATCGGAGGTGGATAGGTACAGCTGAAAGACGAGGTGGTCCGCCAGGGAGCGAGGTCGGGTCAGGCGTTCCTCAGGGGACCAATGCTCAACCTCTTCTCGCGGAAATTCCCGGCGATAGTCCGAGGCATCCTGCAGGTAGCTCTCCCAGTCGAAATCCGAAAGGCGGTCGTCGTCCGTTTGCGGCTCTTCATCGGCAGACGTCTCCGTCGAAACGCTCCCGTCTGCAAGCAGCTCTTCCTCCAGGATCGGATTCTCTTCCAACTCCTGTCGAACCGCCTGGATCAACTCCAGCCGAGAGAGCTGCAGCAGGCCAATCGCCTGTTGCAGCGATTGGGTCATGATCATCCGCTGGGTCTGGCGCAGGCTGAGGCGGAGCTCCATGGCCATGGCTGTTCAGCTCACCTTACAAGGTGAAACGCTCGCCCAGATAGATCTCTCGAGCCTTGTGATCGGCGGCCAGCTCAGACGCCGTCCCCGACAACAGGACCTCTCCGTGATGGATGATATAGGCGCGGTCGACCGTTTGCAAGGTCTCCCGCACATTGTGATCGGTAATGAGGAGACCGATCCCCCGGCGCTTCAGCTCTATCAATAGGGTCTGAAGATCGCAGACCGCAATGGGATCGATCCCGGCAAAGGGTTCATCCAGGAGGATAAAGGTCGGAGACGTCGCCAGGGCGCGTGCGATCTCGGTCCGCCGCCGCTCCCCCCCCGAGAGGCTATAGGCCGGTGCGTCGGCCAGGTGCGCGATGCTCAGTTCATGGAGCAGATGATCTGCTCGCTCCATGCGCTCCGTCCCGCTCAGCGGAAGCATCTCGAGAATAGCCATCAGATTCTCCTTGACCGTCAGCCGGCGGAAGACCGATGCTTCCTGGGGGAGAAACCCGATCCCGCGCCGAGCCCGCTCGTAGACGGGCAGCGGGGTAATCTCTTCGCCGTTCAGCACCACACGACCGCGGTCAGGCCGGATCAGGCCAAGGATCATGTAGAAGGTCGTCGTTTTCCCCGCGCCGTTCGGCCCCAGCAGTCCGACCACCTCGCCCGGGCGGATAGCGATACTCACCCCCGATACGACGCGTCTCTCCTTGAAGGCCTTGACCAAGTCCTCGGCCCGAAGACCATCCGCAGGAGCGTCCCTCCATGATCCGATGCTCGGCCCGTGGCTCACCGGCCTGACTTCACCTCGCCTGTTCCTGCTGCTGTTTCGGGTAGACCACGACGGTCACGCGTTCCCTCTCATCCCCCTCAACAAGCTCGCGGTCCTCTGTGATGAACAGGGTGATCCGCATGCCGCTCACCATGTTTCCCCGACGCCAGACAACGGCTTTCCCTTCTAGCACGACCCGTTCCTGGAGAACATCATAGATCGCCTGCTGGGACACCGCCCTGGTCCCATCACTCCGGGAGACCTGCACGTTGCCGATCGCCACCATCCGTTCGACAGCTTCCATCTTCTCATCGAAGTCGAACTCCATCCGATCGGCGGTGACGGTGAGGTCGGTCGACGTCGCCACCACATTCCCGGTGTAGATCGCCCGGCGTTCTTTTCTGCTCACCTCCAGACGATCGGCGGTCACGGTGGTGGGCCGTCCTGCGTCTTTGCTCTCGGACGGAATCTCGCCGGCCATCGCAGACGTTGCGCAGAGAAGGAGCAGGGCACCGCATGTCCATCCCGCGGAGCGCCTCATCGCCGTTGCTCCGCCCTTCCAGAGAGCGTCACCTGGGAGGCGATCCGTTCACGGATGATCATCCGCTCCAGGACGGTGTCGGCCTCCATCCCCTTACCCCGAATCTGGACTCCCGCCTTTTCGATGACGACGGGGGCGTCGGTCGTGATTTTCCGGCTCCCCGCGGACCAGTTCAGGGACTCGGAGAAGATCCGTGTCCCCTCGCTCGATTCACAACGGACGCGGCCGCTGAGCTGGAGGTCCTTGGTCTTGAGGTCCACGACGGCCTTGTCGGCGAAGGTGACCAACTGTTCCTTGCCCCAGTAGATGGTGATCTGCACGGGATGGACCACCCGGGTGAGGACGGCTATCCCGCGTTCCTCAAATACCTCCGCCCTGTCCGCCTCGACGTCCCACAGTCGCTCCCCCTTCCGTGTCTCTCTGATCCGAAAACGCTCGATGGCCGCATTGGGCCCCGAGCCCGAGGGAGCCTCAGCGGAAGGTCTCGCCTGCCCTGCTGCCACCTTCACACCCCCGGATCCGAGAAAAATGACCCCTGCAAGAACGACTGCCACCGCCATAGCACACAACGGGAGCCGCATAGTGCATTTTCCATACCATAGCTGTCCGGGGGAAGTAAAGAGGAAAGCCGGAACCGCGCATGACGTCAGGACCCAGGGAGGGATCAGGCGAAGGCGCTCAGGCCCGTGATGTCCCGGCCCAAGATAAGGGTATGGATTTCGTGTGTCCCCTCATAGGTGTAGAGTGTCTCCAGGTTCAGCATGTGACGAATGACCGGGTACTCGTCCACGATACCGGCAGCCCCGAGAATCTCCCGGGCCAGCCGGGCGATCTCCCTGGCCTTCTCCACGTTGTTCATCTTGGCCAGAGAGATATGGGTATGATGGACGCGGCCCGCCCCTTTCAGTTGGCCGAGTCGGAGGCAGAGAAGCTGGGCCTTGGTGATTTCGGTGAGCATCCTAACCAGCTTCTGTTGCACCAGTTGAAATCCGGCGATGGGCCGACCAAACTGGACCCGGGCCTTGGCATACTTGAGGGCCGCGTCGTAGCAGGCCGTGGCCGCGCCCACGGCTCCCCAGGCGATGCCGTACCGTGCCTGATCGAGGCACATGAAGGCCGCCTTGAGCCCTTGCTCGCTCCCGGGGAGGAGGCTTGCGCTGGGAATGCGACAATCCTGGAAGATGAGCTCGGAGGTGATCGAGGCACGGAGAGAAAATTTCCCGTGGATCTCACGTGCGCTGAATCCCGGGGTCCCCTTCTCGACCAAGAAGCCGCGAATCCCTTCCTCGGTCCGGGCCCACACCACCGCGACATCGGCGATGGTCCCATTGGTAATCCAGAGCTTGCTCCCATTCAGCACGTAGCCGTCGCCCCGTCGGACGGCCTTCGTGACCATGCCCGCCGGATCCGAGCCGTGGTCGGGCTCGGTGAGCCCGAAACACCCGACCTTTTCGCCCCTCGCGAGGCGCGGAAGCCAGTCTATCTTCTGCGTCTCGGTTCCGAAGGCGTAGATCGGATACATGGCCAGGGCCCCCTGGACTGAGGCAAAGCTCCTGAGGCCGCTATCCCCTCGCTCGAGCTCCTGCATGATGAGCCCGTAGGCGACGTCACTGATCCCAGCACACCCGTAGCCGTGAAGATTGGCCCCCAACATCCCCAGTGCCCCCAGGCGTGGGATGAGCTCCACCGGGAATGTTCCGCGCCGGTGATGGGCCTCGATGAGTGGGAGGACCTCGGCGTCGACGAAGGCGCGGACCGTCTCTCGGACCAGGCGTTCCTCGTCCGAATACATCTCATCCACGCGATAGTAATCAAGGCCAGTGAATGGCTCCATGGTGATCTCTACGAGAAAATGGGAGATGGCTTAAGAGAGCAAGATACCACGACCGCTCAGGGAAGACAACCCTCGGTCCCGTCCCTGAGGGATGGGGGAATACCCTGTTCGCCCTTCTCAGGGTGCGAAGGCCACTGCCGCCTTCATCCGCTACTCTTGGTGTGACGAGCCTCGATGCCGCGACCTCCTTCGACTCCGATGATTTCCATTATTATAAATACGGCTGGGGGGAGTCCCCCCCAGCGAGGCACCATCCTTATTTCTTTTTCTTGCCAGCCTTCTTCTTCTTCGCCATCCAGTCTCACCCCCTTTCCTTGCAGGGTATCCCCGCATCTGCGCAAATCACCACCTCGATTTCTTATCTCTTCTTCTTGCCAGCCTTCTTCTTCTTCGCCATCCAGTTTCACCCCCTTTCCTCGCATCCCCCGCGACCCTGTCCGGGGGACGGGCTATACACTATAAGAGGCGCGCCTGAGGGTCCTTCGCATAGACGCGCTTGGCTACGACCCCGACCCATTGTTCGGCGATGTTCAGCGTCGCCTCGAGCTCATACAGGGAAATCGGGCGATCTGCCCACTCCAAGAAATGCTGCCCCTTCTTCCGGACCTGCTCGAGGTCATCGACCGTGGAAACCTCCCCCTCACCGATAAGGGAGCCGGCAGTTTGGAGGAGCGTTCGCGTTTGATCCCGTCCCCTGGGACGGAGGCCTTCCGCCAGCATGAGGGCGCGGGCCGCTCGGAGAACGGCGTGTGCGGCAACGACATACGCCCATTCTGCATCAGTCCCCACCACGGCCTGCGCCGTCTTGAGGTCCTTCTGCGCCCTGGCCATGAGACGATTAGCCCCGGACAGGTCCGGATCGACCGCCTCCACCAAGCCTTTTGCCTTGAGTTGCTCAAAGATCATGGACTGACCCGATCAGGGGAATCGTCCTCCCCTGCAGAACCTCCCGCAGGAAAGGGTCCCCCTCTGCCTTTCGCCGCTGGAGCTCCCGCTCGTCAAAGACCAGGTGATTGATACTCCGGCCGATGCGGAGCTCCAGGGCCGCCACCACCCGATTCAATTGCGCCATGTGAGGCCGTCCCATCACCAACACGTCAATGGCCCCACCCTCCGGGACCTCGGGTTTGCCGAAGAGAAGGGCCACCCGGATTCCAGCCACACCCCGAAGCGCTTCGCCGATCGCCTGGGGAACCCCTCGCGTCTTATCAATGATGGCCTTGAGTTCCGGATAGAGAGGGAAGGTCTTGTTGACGATGTAGTAGCGGAGATTCCCAACCTTGCTGCTCGTGAGGAGGCCTGCCTTCTCCAAATTATCCAGCTCCCGCTTGATCCCTGAGATGTCCCGCTTGAGCTCCCTCGAAATTTCCCTCACGTAATATCGTTGGTCTTGACCACTCAGAAAAAGTTCGAGCAATTGCACCCGGGTTTCAGACGAAAAGAGCCTATCCAGCATCCGAGTTTGCCCTTTGATGAAATAAATACATCATAAGTTATTTTTGTGTCAACAGTTTTTTTGCCTCTCCCCCCAAAAATCCTATCGAAGCTGCTAGATACCTCTTTTCGGTTCAGAGTGGTTCTTGAGACCGGCGGGAAGTCCACAGCAAACCAGGGGTCGTCTTCGACGGGCGTGACATAGTCGGCTGGGTGCCACGGCGAAATCCGAAAGGACTAACACCGCGGCTTAACTCGAGGAATCACGGCTATTCCGGAGCCAAAGCTGCCCAGGTAGGCGAACCAGGCCAGTCCACCCCCCTCAAAGCCAAAAGCGGACACACCGTTGACGAATTGTACCACAATCCAAAATCTGCCTTCCTCACCCGTCCTCCCGCGCCTCTCCTAACGTCTCCCCGGCCGCCTCGGGTTCCCCAAAGAAGAGCGGGCGTTCGAAGCTTCGATGAAAGACGGTCCACCCTTCTCGATACGGGTCGGGGTGATGTCTGGCCAGCTTCAGGAAGAGGTTGATCTTCCCGTCCAGATTCTCCACCCCATGCAGAATCATGGCCTCCACCGTCTTCGGCCGCCGTGGCGATCCCCACGCGTACTCCCCATGATGGCTCAGGATGTTGTGCAGCAGCTCCAGCCGGAGTCCCGGCGGGAAGTCGGGGATCTGTTCGATCTGTTCGTCAACAAGGAGCACGCCCTGGGTGATATGACCCAGGAGCCGCCCTGCATCCGAGTAATCGAACCCGCGTTCCCACGTGAGTTCACGGATCTTGCCCACATCATGGAGGATCGCGCTGGCGACGAGCAGCTCCCGATCGACGACCCCTCCGTAATGGGCGGCGATGGTCTCGCACAATCTCACCACCGATACGGTGTGCTCCAGCAACCCTCCGAGGTACGCGTGATGAAGCTCCTTGGCCGCCGGGGCGGCGGCAAACGCCTCGCGGAAGCCTTCCGCGTCAAAGATGCTCGTGAGGAGATGCTTGAGCGGCTCGTTCGTGAAGGCGCGGATCGTCTGGGTGAGACAGGCGAGCATCGAGGGCACATCGGCGCTGGTCGAGGGAAGAAAATCACGGAGGGTGGCCTCGTCCTCCCGCGCCAGGCGCAGCCGCTGAATGGTGAGCTGCAATTCTCCCTGGTAACTCCCCACCATGCCCTGCACCTTCACCAGATCCCCCTCTCGGATCTGTTCCCCGACACCGTCCGCGTCTTCCCACATCACCGCGGGGAGCTCCCCTGTCCCATCGGTGAGCACAAGCGTCACAAACGGTTCGCCTGTCTTGCGGAGGCGGCGCTGGGGATTTCGCACCTGGAAAAAGGAGGTTACGGGTTCGTTGAGTTTCAGATCTTTAACGGCCACCCGCTGCACCGTCATGGTGTTCCCTCGATGGTCATCACAACTGGCCACGGGCTCCGAGCTGCTGGCGCAGGATCTTCCCGGAGACCGTCCTCGGTAAGGCCTCACAAAATTCAAGATCGCGAGGAACCTTGAAGGGAGCCAGACGCTGTCGGGCAAACCGCAAGAGCTCATGCCGCGCACAGGAGGCCCCGGGTCTCAAAACGACATAGGCCTTTGGGGCTTCCCCACGCGTCGCATCGGGAACGCCAATCACTACCGCTTCGGCCACGGCAGGATGGGCCGCCAGCACCTCCTCGACCTCTCGAGGATACACGTTGAGACCGCCAACGATGATCACATCCTTCTTCCGGTCGACAATGTAGAAGTACCCATCGTCATCTCGGCGGCCGAGATCTCCGGTGCGGAGCCATCCATCCTTCAGGACCTCCGCAGTGGCGTCAGGACGGTTGAGATACCCCAGCATGATGTTCGAACCCCGGGCGATGATCTCTCCCACCGCTCCATCGGGGACCTCTCGCCCCTCCTCATCGAGCACCTTGAGCTCGATGCCAGGAAGGGGTTTTCCCACTGACCCGACCTTCCGTGGTCCCAAGAGCGGATTTTCGGTCAAGACGGGAGCGGCCTCGGT
>JAHFDE010000116.1 GCA_023249165.1 Candidatus Methylomirabilota bacterium
CGGCGTGAGCGGCGCGCGCCTGACGCCGCTCCAGGAACGCTTTCAGGATGCGACCGCGCACATCGCCGACCCCGTGGGTGTGGACGGTGAAGATCCCGTGGATGATTAGCTGGTTCTCTTTCTGGTAGAAGCCCACTTCGATAACCTCGTGACCATCCTTGGCGATGGCCGCGCGCATATCCTCTTCAACGGTATCAAGGTGGGCAAAGGGTCGCGTCTCGTAGGCAATGACCTCGTCGGTAATCTGTTCGCCATAAATGACGAGGGGGCTGTTGACCAGAGTAAAGTTGGGAACCTTGACGATGCGGCCGGTGCGGACGCTGGGCAGGCGCTCGCCGTCGCCCACCTCGTGCAGCGTGGTGCGGACGACTCCAACGTTGATGACGTCGCCTTTCAGGGTAATGGCCGGCATGATCAGGACTTTGATGCGAACGCCAGGTTTCACCTGCCTCATGCACCGCAGGATGACGCCCCCAAGCAGGCTGGCTAGATAGTCTTTAAAGACTAACGAGATACCCGTGGCCGCGATCAGGATGCTAAATACCGAGATAAGCGTCTGATTCAACATAGAATAGAACCGGTTTGAGTCATCGCCCATCGGGGGGAGCATGCAGGAACAATGCCAGCTTGAGGCGGGAGAGTATCGAGGGAAGGGGCGTGTGTCAGACCGACCCCCGCTGACCTGGACGCTTCGCCTCCTCGGCCTTGGCGAGAAAGATGGGGTCTCGCGTCAGCCATCCCCGTCGCTTGAACCAGCGGAGCATCACGATCGGAACAGCGAGGATCGCAGCGGCCGCGACGAGAAAGACAACGGGATTGTTCCAGGGAATATGCTCGAAGTTCATCCCAAAGAACCCGGTGATGAAGCTTAACGGGAGGAAGATGGTGGCGATGATGGTGAGCTGTCGCATGACATCGTTCATGCGGTTGGAGGTGGCCGACAGATACGCCTCGACCGTGGTCGCGACAAGGTCCCGGCAGGTGTCCACGATCTCGGAGGTCCGGACGAGGTGATCATAGACATCCCGGAAGTAGAGGGCGGTCTTTGGGTCGAGGAGCGGGTAATCGCGCCGGCTGAGGCCGTTGAACACCTCACGGAGCGGACTCACCGACTTGCGGAGATGGATGAGGGTTCGCTTGAGGGTGAAGAGACGGCGAAGGACAGCGGGGCTGGCGGACATCAGGACGCGGCTCTCCAGGTCGTCGATCTCCTCCTCTAGCAGATCAAGATATGGGAAGAACCGGTCGACGACGTTGTCCGCGAGCAGGTGGAGGAGAAAGCCCGGGGGATGCCTCAGACAGGTGGGATCCTTTCCCAGTCGCTCCCTGAGCTTACTCACCCCCTCGGCGTCCTGACGGTGGACCGTCACGATGGCCTGGGGCGTTACATAGACATAGATCTCGTCCAGCTCCTCCAGCACACAGGGGTCCTCGAGCCTTTGGGGGAGGCAGTGGAGGACCAGGAAGAGGTAGCCATCGTAATCCTCGAGCTTCGGACGCTGGCCGCCGTGGAGGCAGTCCTCGACGGTGAGGGGGTGAAAGCCGAAGGACCGACCCACCTCCTCCATCTCCTCGACGCCCGGGTTGCCCACGTCCACCCAGAGGCTGCTCTGGGCCCCGGCCAACCAGGGACCGAGTGAGGCGAGGTCCGTTGTCTCCTCGAGGCCCCCATCGGGCTGACACCGCACCGCTAAGAGCATCCGGCACCCCCACGTGTCATCGGACCGGGAAATCTATGCCGCCCATGCACGGCCCTTCGCTCCGACGAGTGCAGCCTGAATCATCAGGAACTCCCCTACATTGTCCATGGTAACCAGTCCAACGAGCTGCCCATGGCTCGTCACGGGGAGGGTACGGCACTCGCAGGCCTGCAGGCGCAGGAACACCGGCTCGAGCATCTCGGCAGAATCGGCCACTTCAAATTCGCGCCGCATCACGCTACTGACCGGCAATTCCTGGCCCTGCTGCGCCAACGCGACGACGAGATCGTCCCGCGTCAACACGCCAACCACGCGTCCGTTCTCCACGACAGGAAAATCCTGCTGGGAGCCCGCCAAGATCAGCTCAACGGCGCGGACCAGGGGATCCCCCGGGGAGAGGGTACGGAAGTCAGTGAGCATCGCCCGGCGCACCGGGATGCCGCCCAATGCCGACTTCATCTGCACCATGCTCGTCTCCTGCGCGGCGCCAATCCACACGAACAGGGCGATGAAGAGCAGGAACGGATTGCTGAACAGCCCGATGAACCCGAACAGAAAGGCCATTCCCTGCCCCAGACTCCCGGCAATTTGCGTCGCCCGCACATAGTCCATCCGCGTCGCCAGCAGGGCGCGCAATACCCTTCCGCCGTCCATCGGGAACGCGGGGAGCATGTTGAACCCGGCCAGAAAGACGTTCACCACCATGAGGCGCCCCCCAAATGAGCCCTCTGTCACGCCGAGCTCCGCGAGCGGTGTCCAGCTGCCGCTCACCTGTAACCAGACATAGAGCGCAAGGGCGACGACCACGTTGACGGCAGGACCGGCAAGGGCCACCCACAACTCCTGCCTGGGATCGTCGGGCATCCGTTCCAGGCGGGCCACGCCACCGATAGGGAGCAAGGTGATGTCCCGCGTCTTGATGCCGTATCGCTTTGCGGTGAGGGCATGCCCGAGTTCGTGGAGCAGCACGCAGCCGAACAGGGCCAGAATGAACCCCACCCCTTCGACCACCACGGTCGCGCTCCGCGCCTCCAACCAGTGACTCGCCGCCACCCAGCCGATGAGGACGACGAACGTCGCATGTATATAGATGCCGATGCCTGCTAACTCGCCCAGCTTCCAGGACCATTTCATTCCGTTCTCCCCCTGCGGTGGTGTAAGGCGGGTCTCCCTTCAGGTTACGCCGTCCGGCGTCTTCACGGTGTGCCCCCCGTCCCCGGCACCCACCTTTCCCTCCCCGTGATCGAGGAGGACCAGGGCTCGCTCCACCTGGTGCCGGTTCCCCACCAGGACGAGCACCTCCCCCGCCGCGATCCGGTGGTCCGGCCCGGGGTTGGCCCAGACCCTTCCGTCCCGGATCACCGCCACCACCGAGGCGCCTGTCCGATGCCGGATGTGCAGCTCGCCAAGGGTCTTCCCCGTAGTGGAGGCCGCCTCTCGGGCCAGATACGTCTCCATGTCGACCTGCGCAAAGAGCCGGGCCACATCCGCCTGCTGCAGTGGAGGCACCTGCAACTGGCGCAGCATCTCATATCGCTCCTCCCGTATCTTTTCCACCTGTTCTTCGATCACCGCCCGGGGGACATGATAACGGCGCAGAACGCGTGCAAAGAGCTCGATGGACGTCTCGAACTCCTCTGCGATCACCTCGTCTGCTCCCAGACGGTGTAATTCGTCGATCTCAGCCTCGTACCGCGTCCTGACGAGGATGTGGAGGTGGGGATTGAGCTCCCGGGCGAGCCGGACCGCCCGACGGATCGAGGGGGGGTCAGAGATGGCCACCACCAAGGATCGGGCCTGCTGGATCATCAGGTGCTTCAGGACCTCTCGGCTCGAGACGTCCCCGAAATAGATCGGCTCTCCCATCTTCCGCATCCGTCTCACGGTCTCACCGTTCATCTCCAGGATGCAGTAGGACACCTGCGTCGCCTTGAGGACCCGGGAGAGGTTCCGACCGGTGGGACCGTACCCCACGATGATCACGTGGTCGCGGAGTTCCGCCCCCTCAGGCCGAAGGTCTTGGAAGCTTCGCCCCGGAAACCTTCGCTCGATCCACCGCAGGCGGCCGACCCGCCGCGCCAGCGTCGGGCTCACCTCAATCATGAACGGGGTCAGGAGAAGGCTGACGACCGAGGCAGAGAGGAAGTACTGATTGACCTGTGGAGTGATGAGCCCCCACTCCCACCCTACGCGAGAAAGGACAAAGGAGAACTCTCCCACCTGGGCGAGCGCGCACCCCACCAATGCGGCCACGCGAAGGGGATACCCAAGCGCCAGAACGCTCCCGACGGCCACGACCGTCTTTCCGACCAGGATAGCCGACAGCGTACCCGCGACCGCGAACGGGTGGGCCAAGAGGGTGCCCGTGTTCATCAACATCCCCACCGAGATGAAGAAGAGGCTGCTGAGACTATCCCGCAGGGGCACGATATTCGCGAGGGCCTGATGGCAATATTCCGATTCGGCGATGACCATTCCCGCGAGGAATGCCCCCAGGGCAAGGGAGAGGCCGATCTGCGCCGTGGCCCAGGCGGTTCCCAGGCAGATGAGGATGATAGAGATGATAAAGACCTCCGGACTCCTGAGCTTCACCACCTCAAAGAGGATCCTCGGGACGAGGAAACGGGAGAGGAAAAAGATCAGGGTGACGGTGAAGACGACCTTGCTCAGCACCCAGAGGATGGCGACCGGACTCGAGGCCTCTTTGCCGCTCAGGAGTGGCGTGAGGAGCATCAGGGGAACGACACAGAGGTCTTGGAAGAGGAGGACCCCGACGGTAAAGCGGCCTTGCGGCGAGTCGATCTCTCCTCGGTCCATCAGGATCTTGAGCACGATGGCCGTACTCGACAGGGCGAGGAGGAACCCGAAGAAGACCGCCTGCTCCCCCGGCAGGCCAAGAACCCAGGCCCCTGCTGAAATGAGCAGGATGGTCCCCACCACCTGGAGGCTCCCCCCCCATAGAACCATCTGCCGGTCGAGCTTGGAGATCGAGAACTCCAGGCCGATGGTAAACAGGAGGAGGACCACCCCGATCTCGGCCAACAACTCCACCTGAGCCACATCGGCGATGAGGCTCAACCCATAGGGGCCCACCAGAACCCCCGAGGCGAGGAAACCCACGATCGTCGGCTGCCGCAGGCGGCGGAAAAGAAACACCACCAGCGTCGACACCCCGAAGACCGCCACCAGATCCCTGAGAAAGGCTATGTGCTCCATCGCCTTCTTCCGGCCCAGGCTCGCGCCCTATCCTATACCTCGAGAACGCCAGGCGCAAAAAATTCTCTTAGCAAAATGGGGGCCACCACTTCCAGTGCTCCTCGCTTTCCACAATGGGGAGGAGAGGCCTGCGGGGGGAAGAGGATCGGGGGCGGGGGACTGTCTCGTCAATGGTCGCCGTTGGATCCCTTGGAAAGGATGTTGGCGGCGCCCGAGAGGTCCCGCGCCTTGTCCTTGATCCTGTGCAGGAGATCTCTGGCCCACGCAAACTCCGTTGCGAGAATCGCCAGGCCCGCGGGGATCACAAGAATCGCCGGGCCGGGCAGAATGATCATCGCCACACCGACCAGCAGCACGCTGCTGCCGAGGAGCAAGATCACGACCCTCCTCGCGTTCTTATAGGTCAGCACGGCTAGGCCGGTCAGTCCCTTCCTGGCTTTCCGATGGAAGACCCCCAGGGCCAGCGCAATCATCAGCACCACGAACACGAGGAGCGCCGTCCAGATCCAGGTGGTCATCGCCCACGCCTCATGTGCTTACGGGAAGATCCCCATCTCCTCGTATGAGACGGCGATCTTGTTGATGGCGCTGATGAAGCCTGCCGTCCGGAGGTCCGGGATCTTTCGATCTCTCTTCCATAGCTCTCGGATATTACAGTATGCGTTGATCATGGTCTCCTCCAGACCGGAATTGACCAGGTCAAGTTCGTCGGCCCCGTGGGCGATGACGCGCCTTTCAGCCTCAGAAAAGGTCTTTCCGGTTGCCGTCTCGACGGCCCGTAGCATCTTCTCGAAGGCCGTCTCTTCAAACCGCTTGCCCATTCTCCCAAACCGAACATGGGAAAGATTCTTGAGCCATTCAAAATACGAGACGGTCACCCCACCGGCGTTCAGGTAGATGTCCGGGATCACCATCACCTTCTTCTTCAGGAGGATCTCTTCCCCGGCCACCGTGGTGGGACCGTTGGCCCCCTCCGCGATGATTTTCGCTCGAACCCGCGGGGCATTCGCCTCCGTGATCTGATTTTCAAGAGCGGCTGGTATCAAGATGTCGCACTCACACTCGAGGATTTCGGCGCTATTCGCCAGATTCGTAGCCCCTGGAAAGTTCAGGATCGAACCCGTCTCTTGCCGGTGCTTCACCACACCATCCACGTCCAATCCCTTGGGATTGTAGATGGCGCCTTCGGGCATGGCTACTCCGACGAGAACACATCCCCCTTCCTGACAGAACTTTGCGGCGTGATACCCCACGTTCCCCAAACCCTGCACCGCAATCCTTTTCCCCTCCAGTCCCTTGGAGAGGCCAAGGGTTTCCATGTCCTCTTTGCCACTACAGGCCTCGCGAAGGCCAAAGAACACCCCACGCCCGGTGGCCTCCATCCTTCCCTGAATGCCTCCCGACGACATGGGCTTACCGGTCACGCACGCCAGGGTATCGATCTGTCCTGGGTGGAACGCCGTATAGGTATCCGCAATCCAGGCCATCTCTCGTGGACCGGTTCCGTAGTCCGGGGCGGGCACGTCCACTCCGGGACCGATGAAGTTCTTCTTGATCAGCTCGGCGGTGTACCTCCGGGTGATCTGCTCCACCTCGTGGGGCGTGTATTTTTTTGGGTCGATCTTCACCGCCCCCTTCGCGCCACCATAAGGCACGTCCACAATCGCACACTTGTAGGTCATCAGGGCAGCGAGGGCCTTCACTTCGTCTTCGTCCACCTGCTCGGAATATCGTATGCCCCCTTTGACCGGAAGCTTGTGATGGCTGTGTTCAACCCGCCAGCCGGAAATCACTTCGTAGCCTCGCTGAGAGCGGAAGGGAAATTGAAAGGCATAGACACTGTTACAGGCCTTGATGACGTCCAGTAGGCCTCGGGGATGCCCCGTGAAGACTGCGGCTTTCTCGAAGTTGAACGACACATTCTCAAAAAAACTCAGATGGGGTTTCTTCGTACTCATCGACCTCTCCTCTGTAGGGTCAATCCCTGACCCATCGCCCCCAATGGCGTCGGTGTAGATTCCAATCGTGCTCTAGTGCCGTTCCAACTATTTTCCTCGAACGCCAGCCGCTCACTGAACCGAGGGAGCAGGCCGAACTGTGAGGCTCGGACTGGGCCAAACAAGTTGGAACGG
>JAHFDE010000117.1:0-5653 GCA_023249165.1 Candidatus Methylomirabilota bacterium
GAATGCCGCCGGGAAAGAGGTAGGCAATCAACTCTCCCAAGGCGGCACCGATGAGGGCCCCCAGGATGATGATCACGACAAAGGCGGCCGTTCCCCCGGGTTTCTTCGCCAGGGCTCACCCCTCCTTTGTACCCGGGCATCTCTCAATTGACTGCGCGGGATAAGAGCCGGGAGCATGCTGGCATGAAAGCACACCGGATGCAAGGACGAAATTCGGATCAGCGCGGGGGCGGCCTGAGAAAGGGCAGGTGCGTGGCGACCGCTTCTGCGAGAGCAGGGATCGTAAACGCGGCCGGCATGATATGCGCGGCGAGGCCGTACCGGGCCGCCGTCTCGGCGGTGATCGGCCCGATGCAGGCGATGGTCACATCCTTGAGGAGCGCGGCAAGATCCTGCCCCGGAAGCATCTCGACAAAGTTCACCACGGTCGAGGAGCTGGTAAAGGTCACTGCGTCGATCTGCCCGGCCCGCAACAGATCCAGGACGGCGTCGGCCTGATCGGCCACCGGCACGGTGCGATACACGGCCACGACCTCGACCTGGGCTCCCCGCTCGCGAAGCCCAGCGGGGAGGACCTCGCGCGCCTCGGCCGCCCTGGGGATGAGGAAACGCATTCCGCTGAGGTCTCGGTCCAAAGCCTCAAGGATCGCCTCGGCGCGGTACTCATCCGGCACCAGGTCCGGATGCAGCCCCACCTCCTGCAGCGCGGCCGCGGTCGCCGGACCGATCGCGGCCACCCGGATGCCGTGGAGTGCTCGGAGGTCTCCTCCCCCTTCTTGCAGGCGCTTGAGAAAGCAGCGGACCCCGTTGGCACTGGTGAAGATCACCCAATGAAAGCTGGCGATGTGTTCGAGGGCGTGATCCACCGCCCCCCATTCGTCCGGCCCACGGATGGCAATCGTCGGGCATTCGATCACCTCCGCCCCATAGTCCTCGAGGAGCTCAGCGAACTCACTCTGTTGCTCTCGGGCTCGGGTCACCACGATCCGCCGACCAAAGAGGGGTTTCTCCTCGAACCATCTGAGCTGATCGCGCAGTCTCACGACCTCCCCCACGACGATAACGGCGGGTGGGCGTATCCCCTGAGCCCTCTCCACGATGTCGCGCAGGCTCCCCGTGATGGTCTCCTGGAGGGGCCAGCTACCGAGCCGGATGACCGCCACCGGCGTCTCCGGGTGCCGCCCATGCTTCAAGAGAGCTGCCACGATCTCTGGGAGACGCTTCGTTCCCATGAGGAAGACCACCGTGGCGATGCCGGCAAGCGCCCGCCAATCGATCCCCGAAACCTCTTCGGCCGGGTGGCCGGTGACAAAGGCCACGGTCGAGGCCAACTCCCGGTGGGTGAGGGGGATCCCCGAATAAGCGGGAACCGCGATGGCAGACGTGACACCCGGCACCACCTCGAAAGCAATCCCTGCCTCGTGGAGCGCCTCTGCCTCCTCGCCCCCTCTCCCAAAAATGAAGGGATCGCCACCCTTGAGCCGCACCACGACCTGGCCCCGGCGGGCTCGCTCGATCACCAGACGATTGATCTCCTCCTGGGGCAGACTATGTTCCCCTCCCCGCTTCCCCACATAGATGCGCTCGGCATCGGGGGGGGCGTAACTCAGAAGGCGCTCATTGGCCAGGGAGTCGTAGATGATCACCTCGGCCCGTTCCAGACAGTGCTTCCCCTTCAGGGTCAAGAGGCCAGGGTCGCCCGGGCCTGCACCAACGAGATACACCTTGCCTTTTGGTTCAGGGTTCACAGTTCACGGTCCACAGCGCAACTGACAGTTCGCCGGTGGTTGGTGATTGGTGGTTAGTGATTGGTGAAAGCCACCAACCACTAGTCACCGGCCACTAATCACTCCTGCCGCTCAAGGGGCAGCGGGAGGCTCGAGGGTTGTGCCGGAAAGATCCCGGATGATCCGATCCGCCCCACGCCGCAGTAGCTCTTCCGCAATGGCGAGCCCGATCTCCTCGGCGAGGGCGCTGGGCCCCTTCCGCTCGCCGCGGACCACCCCGGTCCCGTCCGGATTGATCACCAGTGCCACGAGACGAAGCTCGGCCCCATCGAGCCGCCCATACGCGGCGATCGGAACCTGACATCCCCCTCCGAGCCGCTTGAGGAAGGCCCGCTCCCCAGCAATCGTCAAGGCACTCGGCCCGTGAGTCATGGGCTCCACCAGGTCGCGTATCCGCTGATCGTGTGCACGAATCTCTAGGCCGAGGGCCCCCTGGCCGACAGCGGGGAGGCTGATCTCGAGCGGCAGGACTTCGGTGACCTCCTGCTGCCGCCCGAGGCGGTTTACCCCGGCAGCCGCAACCACTATGGCGTCGAGTCCCTCGGTGTCGAGTTTCCTCAGCCGAGTATCCAGGTTCCCCCGGAGCGGCACCACGGTCAGGTCGGGCCGAAAATGCAGGAGCTGGGCCTGCCGCCTCACACTGCTCGTGCCGATTCTGGCGCCGGAGGGCAGAGCATCCAGTTTCTCTCCCCGGCGCGAGATGAGGACATCCGATGCGTCTTCCCGCTCGAGAATAGCGGCAATGCTCAGGCCCGGGGCGATCTCGGTCGGGACGTCCTTCATGCTGTGGACCGCCACGTCCACTTGACCATCCAACAGGGCCTCCTCGATCTCCTTGATGAAGAGCCCCTTGCCCCCCACGTGAGACAGGGGGATGTGGGCGAACGTGTCGCCGCTGGTCTTGATCTTCACCAGCACCGGCGCAAGCTCCGGGTACCTGCGCCTGAGCTCCCCGGCGACCCGCTCCGCCTGCGCGACGGCGAGCAGGCTCCCCCGAGTGCCAATTCGCAGTTCACGGTTCATGGTTCACAGCTTACTGGTGGTTGGTGATTGGTGATTCGTGATTAGTGAAAACCACCAGCCACCCATCTTTATCAGTCGTCGTCCTGAAGGCCGAAGAGCCGGCGCAAGGCGCTCACATAGAGGAGGCCGTCGCGGTTCACGGACTGGCGCTTCAGCTCGGTGGTGGGGTGGTGCAGGACCTTGTTGATGATGCCGTGGGCCAACGTCCGCACCACGTCCTGCTGGGCGGAGGTGAGCCCCGGCAGGCGGCTAAGCGCCTTGGCAAGCTCCGCCTCCCGGATCTCCTCCAGGTGACGCCTGAGCATCACGAGCGTGGGGACCACCTCGAGACTCTTGAGCCAGCGGAGGAAGCTCACCACCTCCCGATCGATCAAGAGCTCCGCCTGCTCTGCCTCGCGCTCACGCGCCAGCCGATGGCCGGCCACCACCCCTTCCAGGTCATCGATGTCGTAGAGATAGACATTATCAATCTCGTTCACTGCAGGATCGATATCCCGCGGAACGGCGATATCGATGAGGAAGAGGGGACGGTTGCGCCGGAGGCGGATAAGCTCCTCTACGTCGGCCCGGTGAACGATATGGTGCGGGGCGGCCGTGGAGCTCAACACGATGTCGGCCTGGAGCAGCTCCTGGTGGATCTGGTCGAAGCGGACGGCCCGGCCCTCAAGCTGCGCCGCCATCTCGACCGCCCGGTCGAAGTGACGATGGGCGACGACGACCGCCTGGACCCCCTCGCCCCTCAGGTGCCGGACCGCCACCTCCGCCATCTCGCCAGCCCCCAGGATGAGGACCGTTCGGCCACTGAGTTCGCCGAAGATCGTCTTGGCGAGCCCAATGGCTGCCGAGGGGATCGAGACTGCTGCCTCCCCGATGCCGGTCTCCGTCCGCACCTTCTTGGCCACCCCTAACGACCGCGTCATCAAGGTGTTCAGGATCGGCCCCGTCACCCCCTGGGCTCGGGCTACCTCGTACGCCGCCTTGACCTGGCTCAGAATCTGAGATTCCCCCAGCACGAGCGAGTCGAGGCTCGCGGCCACCCGGAATGCGTGGCGGACAGCGGCGTCGTGGCGATGCCAATAGAGCCGGTCTGCAAAGAGGGCGAGCGGAGTCCGGGTCCCTTCCGCCAAGAGGCGCGGAATCGTCACCTGGGCGTGCTCCGGGTTCTCTGTGACCGCATAGACCTCCACCCGGTTACAGGTCGAGAGCACGAGCCGCTCGTTGACTCCCCCCTCCTGTACGAGGCGTTCGAAGAACGGAGGCAGCGCTGTCCCAGAAAGGTGGAGGCGCTCCCGGATCTCCACCGGCGCTGTCGTGTGATTGAGCCCAACCGTCAGGATCACCATGGCTCAGTTAAAGGTATGGGGGCGGCCGAGCAGGACACTCACCCCGAGAAAGGTGGCCAGCACGGCGCTGAACCCGAGGATCGCCAAGAGCGCTGCCTTTCGCCCGCGCCACCCGGCGGTAAGCCGGGCCTGCAGGAGCCCCGCGTAAATCACCCAGGTGACCAGGGAAAGGAGCTGGGTCGGGTCCCACATGAGGATCTGGCCGCGGGCGGCCTGGGATTGGATCGCGCCCGTGATGAGCCCCGCGGTGAGCAGGGGAAAGCCCACCAGGAGCGCCCGGTGCCCGAGTCCATCCAAAAAGTCCAGGGAGGGGAGCCGGTAATACATCACGCCGAGGCTCTTGGACTTGAGCTGTCGTTCCTGCAACAGATACATCAAGCCCACGCCGCAGGTGAGCGCCAGGGCAGCGCTCCCCAACAGGACAAAGGTAACATGCAGCCAGACCCACGTATTCTGGAAAGCCGGGCTCAATACCGCGGGCCCTTTCGGCAGGCTGGCCGCGGCGAGCGCCGTCAGCAGCACGATCGGGAGAACGAAGGCCCCGATGACCTTCCGCTGGAAGCGAACCGCGAGGATGAGATAGACCAGGACTGTGGCCCAGGCGAAGAAGGAGAGCGCCTCATAGGTATTGCCGAGCGGGGGGCGGCCGGCAGCAATCAGGCGGGCCAGCAGAGCGAGGGTGTGCAGGGCAAAGCCGCCAACCGTGGCGGCGGTGCCGAGCTGGGCAAGGGGGCCGCCCTTGATCGAGAGGAGGAGCAGATAGGCGAGTGTCCCCACGACATACAGTATCAGGGCCCCGTAAAAAAAGATTACATCCATGAGAGGCAGTCCGATGTCCGACGTCCAAAGTCCGACGTCTGAGGTCCGATGTCCGCGGTTCGAGGTTGGAGGTTCGAAACTCGAGGTGAGCGTTCAGATTTCATGGTGAATGGTGACCTATCAATCGTTCATAGAGATCCGTCATCGGTCAACGGTCGTCGGTCGTCGGATCTACGTCTGCCGGGACCGCCGGGGGGTGCTCCCCAGCAGGCCCTTCACCTCCTCCACAAACTCATGCACATCCTTGAACTGGCGATAGACCGAGGCGAACCGGACGTAGGCGACCTCGTCCAGCTCATACAGGCGGGCCATGATCAGCTCCCCGATCTCGCCAGAGCCCATCTCCCGGTCCGGCTGCTCCATCAGGCGGGCCTCGACCTCTTCGGCGATCTTCTCGAGTTCGGCCACGCTCACGGGTCTCTTCTGGGTGGCCTTGAGGAGGCCGCTCAGAATCTTGTTGCGGTCAAACGGCTCCCGGCGGCCATCCTTCTTCACCACCATGAGCTGGACCTCTTCAATGCGCTCGTAGGTCGTGAACCGCCGCCTGCAGTTGAGGCACTCCCGGCGTCGCCGGATCACCGCCGCGTCGCGGGCCTCCCGCGAGTCGACGACCTTCTCCTCCACCTGCCCACAAAAGGGGCACTTCACCAGGGTCGCTCCTCTGCGTCACGCCCTAACCGT
>JAHFDE010000117.1:5753-6997 GCA_023249165.1 Candidatus Methylomirabilota bacterium
GGCGTACAAGGGGAACTGTTGACACAGCTCCCGGACCTTGTCCCGCACCCGCCGCTGACGGGTCTCGTCGGTTACATCTTCGAGGACCTCGGCGATGAGCTGGCCGATGAGACGCATCTCCTCCGCTTGCATCCCCCGGGTGGTTACCGCCGGCGTCCCGATGCGGATGCCGCTGGTCACTGCCGGTTTCTCCGGATCAAAAGGAATGGCATTCTTGTTTACCGTGATCCCGGCCTTCTCCAGCGCCGTCTCGGCCACCTTGCCGGTCAGCCGCTTGGGCCGAAGATCCACCAGCAGCAGATGGGTATCCGTCCCTCCCGCGACCAGGCGAAAGCCGAGGGCGCCAAGCTCCTCGGCCAGCGCGACCGCGTTCAACTGGATCTGGCGCTGGTACGCGCGGAACTCGTCACTCAAGGCCTCCTTGAAGGCGACCGCCTTGGCGGCGATGATGTGCATCAGGGGGCCGCCCTGGAAGCCGGGAAAGAGGTTCTTGTTGAGGACCGCCGCGTACTCCTCCTGACACATGATCATCCCCCCCCGGGGGCCCCGAAGCGTTTTGTGCGTGGTGCTCGTGACAAACTCGGCGTACGGGATCGGCGAGGGGTGCAGTTTCGCGGCGATGAGGCCGGCGGGGTGCGCGATGTCGGCCATGAGAATCGCTCCGACCGCCGTCGCGATCTCTTTGAAGGTGGCGAAATCGAGGGTCCGAGGGTACGCACTGCCGCCGACCACGATCATCTTCGGTCGGTGCTCCCGGGCCAGCCGCTCCACCTGCGCGAAGTCGATCTGCTCGGTCTCGGGATGGACGCCGTAGGGAATGACGCGGAAGAAGCGGCCCGAAAAATTCACCGGGCTGCCGTGGGTCAGATGCCCCCCGTGCGCCAGATTGAGCCCCATGATCGTATCCCCCGGCTGCAGGACCGAGAAGTAGACCGCCATGTTGGCCTGGGTCCCGGAGTGGGGCTGGACATTGACATGCGCTGCGCCGAAGAGCGCCTTGGCCCGCTCGATGGCCAAGACCTCTACCCGATCGACGAACTCGCAGCCGCCGTAGTACCGCCGGCCCGGGTACCCCTCGGCGTACTTATTGGTCATGACGGAGCCCGCCGCCTCCATCACCGCCTCGCTCACGAAGTTCTCTGAGGCGATGAGCTCAAGCCCGTCGGCCTGCCGCTCCGTCTCCAGGTGAATCGCCTCGGCGACCTCCGGATCCACGTCGCGCAATCGCTTCACTGGTTCCTCCC
>JAHFDE010000118.1 GCA_023249165.1 Candidatus Methylomirabilota bacterium
GCAGCAGATCCTGCGGATCGTGGGTCACGGGGGGATCTGCGGGGAGGAGGCCCTCCTGGAGGGGATGCCTTTCACGAATACCGCTGAGGCCCTCGAGACCTGCCAGAGTGCCTTCATAAGACGCGAGGCGCTCCTCGAACTGCTCGAGAGCCGGGACGGACTCCTCGTTCCCCTCCTTCGATACCTCTGCCGGGTGTTGGTCGAGACCCAGGTCCACTTTGCCCACGTGGCGCTGAGCGACGCCCGGACGCGGATGGCCGCCCAGCTCCTTGAACTCGCAGAACGGTACGGGCAACCCGGGTCGAAGGGCATCACACTCCATTTAGGCCTGCGTCGGGGTGAGCTGGCTGCCCTCGTTGGCCTCAGCCCGGAAACGGCCATGCGGCTCTTGAGCCAATTTCAGCGGGAGGGGTTGCTCGAGGTGCATGGGCGGCGCCTGACCATCAAAGCGCTCGAGCGGCTCCGGAGTCTGCTCCCTTAGCCGATCCTGACCGCCTTGCGCTGGATACCGTACTCCTCTTCCAGATTGAGCATGCTCCCCCCTCGGACTCCGAGACTGCCGCCACCACGACACGACGCAAGCCGCTGGACCTCTCTCAACGTCACCCGGTATAATCGTGCTGCGCTGCCACAGAGCGAACGCCACACGGCCGTCTTGACAATGATGTCCCGATGAGCATGCCGAACTTTCAGGCCCGCATCGGCTCTGCCCTCAAATCGAAGCAGTGGAAGGGTCTTGGGCCCCTCCTGAAGGAGATGGGCTTTGCCGACAAGGAGAGGGTGCTCAGCACTCTGCAGAGTCTCCATCAACAGAAGGGGTTGAGGCATGCCCTTCCAACGCTCCTCTCCCTCTGTGCAGAGTCTCCGGATCCGGACCGGGCCCTCGATGGCTTTGAAAGTGTCGCCTCCGCTCCCGCATCGGCCCTGAGCTCGGTGCTCCGGGACGAGAGAGCCGTCGGGATCCTCGTCACCGCCTTTGCCCTTTCCCCGTACTTCACCACACTGCTGGTTCGTGATCCCCGGATCCTTCGATGGCTCTTTTGCGAAGGGGGGATCACTCTGCACAGAGGAGAACCCGATCATCTCGCCGCCCTCCAGGCCTTCGCAGAGCCGATTCAGGATCTTGCGGATCTCTGGTCGAAACTCCGCCGGTTCAAGCAGCGGGAGACCCTTCGGATCGGGCTCAGGGATCTCGGCGGAATGGCACCTCTCCCGGAGGTGGCTCAGGAAGTTTCGGACCTGGCGAGTGCCTGCTTGGAACTGGCGTACAGGTATTGCTATACGACACTCTGCGCCGAGTATGGCCGACCGCCGGCTCGGGATGCACGGGCGGGGGTGGAGCCGCGTGGATTCGTGATCCTGGGGATGGGGAAACTCGGGGGCAGGGAGCTGAACTTCAGTTCCGACGTTGATCTCCAGTATCTGCACACGTCGGACGAGGGGGAGACCGAGGCAGGGTCCGGCCCGGATGGCCCCCAACGGCTGCGATCCGACGCCTTTTTCGTGAAGCTTGCCGAAATGATTACCGGCGCGATGGGCCAGATCACCGAGGAGGGGTTCGTTTTCCGGACCGATCTCAGGCTCCGGCCTCACGGAAAATCGGGGAATATCACCAACTCGCTCCGCAGCGCAGAACTCTACTATGCGTCGTGGGGCGACACGTGGGAGCGGGCAGCCCTGATCAAGGCCAGACCTGTGGCGGGCGATATCGATCTCGGCACAGAGTTCCTGCAGCGGGTCGAGCCCTTCGTCTATCGACGATACCTCGATTTCACCGCCATCGAAGAGATCCAGCGGATGAAGACGAGGCTGGAACAGGAGCGCGCCAGCACCCGGGGCCCGTTCAATCTGAAATACATGATGGGAGGCATCCGAGAGGTCGAGTTTTTTGTCCAGGCGCTGCAGCTCATCTACGGGGGGAAGTATCGGGTCCTTCGGGAGTGGAACACCCTCCGGGCCCTCGAACGGCTGGAGGCAATCGGGATCATTCGCGCTGAGGATCACCGGTGCCTCCGAGAGGCGTACGTCACCTGGAGGACCCTGGAACACCGCCTGCAGATGGCTCACAACGAGCAGACCCATACCCTCCCTGAAATCCCGGAGGATCTCGCGCGCATGGCCAGGGCTATGGGCTATCGGGGTGCAAAGCCGGGCGAGGCCCTTCGCGCTGACGTGCAAGAGCGCGCGGCGGCCGTACGGGAGATCACCACCCGTCTCTTTGCCCGGCCATCGGGGGTGGTCTCGGGTGAGATGGGCGACTTCCTTGAGCTCCTGGCCGATCCGGAGGCCAAAGAACGGATCCTCGAAAAGCTTGCGGCATCGGGCTTCCGGGCTCCAGAGAGGGCGTACCATTCCCTCCTCGCCCTGAGCCAGGGGGAAGGGCCGCCGCTGCCCCGTCTCACGGAGCAGGCCCGGAGGCTCCTGCGGCGGGTGGCTCCGGCCATGCTCTCCGAAGCCTTGGCCTCTCCCTCCCCTGAACAGGCCCTGAGCCATCTGGAGGAGTTTCTCGAGAAGGTGGGGGCGCGCACGAGCTTTTACGCCCTGCTCGCCGAGAATCCCAAGATCTTGACCTTTCTGATGCGTCTCTTTGGAACGAGCCCCTACCTGTCGAGCTTCTTCATCCAGCACCCGGAGCTGTTAGACACCTTTGTCTTGGCCGAGGCTTCCTCTCCACTCAGGGGACGCGACCTGATGGCCAGGGAGCTTGCAGCGGACCTCCGGTCATCACCATCCTTCGAAGAAAAACTCGACGCCCTCCGCCGGTTTCACCACGCAGAACTGCTGCGCATCGGTCTGAACGATCTGTACGGGGCACTGGATACGCAAGGCGTCAGCGCACAGCTCACCGATCTCGCCGAGGTGTGCCTGGAGGCCGCCTGGGAACTCTGCAGGGAGGAACTCCGGCCCCGGTATGGGGTCCCCATGACTGTCGATGCGACGGGGCGACAGCGGGAGGCCCCGATCGTCATTCTCGGCCTGGGGGCCCTCGGGGCGAGGGAGATGGCGTACCATTCGGATCTCGATCTGATCTTCATCTATGCCGAAGACGGGGAGACAACCCGGGGGCTCCCGAATCACGACTATTTCGTGCGACGGGCCCAGGCCCTCATCACTGCCCTGAGCAGCCCCACACGGGAGGGGTACGCGTACCAGGTGGATGCCCGATTGCGCCCCTCGGGACGGTTTGGCCCCCTGGTAACATCACTCGAGGCCTTTGAGGCGTATCACGCCGAGCAGGCCCTGACATGGGAACGACAGGCCCTCCTCAGGGCCCGGTGCCTCGCGGGGGACGAGGGGCTGGCGACTCGGGTCCAGGGGGTGGTGCAGCGGATCGTGTATGAACGCCCCTTCAGCGACGCGATGATCCCAGAGATCCACCATCTCAGGGAACGGATGCGTCATGAGCTGGCTAGGGAACACAAAGGGAGGCATAATGTCAAACTCGGGAAAGGAGGGCTGGTAGAGATCCTCTTCATCGTCCAGCTCCTCCAGCTACAATTCGGCAGGACCCACCGCAGCCTGCGCACCCCGAATACCGTCGACGCCTTGACGCAGCTTCGGACCGATGATCTCTTGACCGACGGCGTCTATCAGATCCTCATCTCTGCCACCCACTTCCTCAGGCACTTGGAGAACGGATTGAGGCTCATCCATGATCGATCGCTTCATGAGTTTCGGGAGGAGCCTGAGGAGCTTGGGGAGCTCGCCAGACACTTGTATCGAGGAGATCTCCTTCCGGAAGAAGGGGCCCAGCGACTCCTCCAAGAGTTCCTGGGGCACACCGAGGCGGTGAGGGAGATCTACTGCCGCTTCTTTCAAACGGCGGAATGACTGCCTGTCGCGATCAGGCGGAGTCGCCACCGCCGGAGGGTTCGCGTTTTCCAGAGATCCCGAGCTGCCGCATCCGCTTCCGCAGCGTGTTCCGGTTGATCCCGAGCAGTTCCGCGGCCTTGAGCTGATTCCCTCCCACCCGGTCGAGGACCGCCTGCAGGAGGGGGCCCTCCGCCAGGGAGAGGATGTGTTCGTAGAGCTTGCCGTCCCTCTCAACCCCGAGTCGCTTGAGCTCTGCCCGGACTTCGCGCCCCAGTCCTCCCGGGGGGCCGGCGGAGCTCTCCGCACGACTGGCAACCGTCTGGAGCGCCTCCGGCAGATGCTCCGGAAGGATGAGGCGGGTGCGGGCCAAGAGACACGCCCGCTTGATCACGTTTTCAAGTTCTCGGACATTCCCGGGCCACTGATGCCGGAGGAGACATTGCAGGGCTTCCCGGGAGATCTCTTTGTGGTCCTCCCCGGCATAGAGGCGCAGGAAATGATCCACCAGGAGCGGGATGTCTTCATGACGCTCCCTCAGGGGCGGGATCGTGATCGCGACCACGTTCAACCGGTAGAAGAGGTCCTCCCGGAAGCGGGCGTGGGCGACGAGGTCTTTGAGGTCCCGGTTGGTGGCCGCCAGGATCCGGACGTCCGCGGTGATCGGGACCTCGCCTCCCACCCGTTCGAACCGCCGTTCCTCCAGCACCCTCAGGATCTTGGTCTGCAGCGCGGGATCCATCTCGCCGATCTCGTCCAGAAAGATCGTGCCGCCGTCGGCCAGCTCGAACTTGCCGCGGCGGGTGGCGACGGCACCTGTAAAGGCCCCCTTCTCGTGCCCGAAGAGTTCACTTTCGAGCAGGTCCCTGGGAATGGCCGCGCAGTTGACAGTGACAAAGGGCCCCTGGTGGCGCGAGCTGTTCTTGTGAATCGCCCGGGCGACCAGTTCCTTGCCCGTCCCGCTCTCGCCCTGGATGAGGACGGTCGCTGCGCTGTCTGCCACTTGGCCCACCAGCTTGAACACCACCTGCATGCCCTGACTCGTCCCCACGATCTCATCCAGCTCCTGGCGGTCCCTGAGCTGAGCCTTGAGCCGGTTCAGTTCGTGTGTCAGGCTCTTCACCTCTAAGGCCCGGCCGACGAGCAGCGTCAGCTCCTCAAAATCAAAGGGCTTGGTGATATAGTCATAGGCCCCACGCTTCATCGCCTCGACCGCTGCCTGGAGGCTGCCGAAGGCGGTCATGACGATCACCATGGTTTCGGGATGGCGCTGTCGCAGCTGGGAGAGCGCCTCAAGCCCGTCGACGGTGGGCATCTTGATATCCATGAGGACTAGGTCGGCGCCGACCCGCCCCGCCGTCTCCACCGCCGTCTGGCCGTCCGCGACCGTGAGGACAGCGTACCCCGACCGCTCGAGAGCCTTTTTGAGCGTCCAGCGGACACTCTCCTCGTCATCCGCCACCACGATCTTTGCCTTCGTGGGCTCGGCCACTTCCACACCCCATGGCTAGAATGCTAGAAAGCTGGGATGCTAGGACGCTCAGAGGCCTGCTGCGTCTGCTTGTCTGTCTCGTCCTTAAGCCTCCTAGCGTACTAGCGTTCAAGCGGCTGCGTCCGCAGCGTCTTACTGTCGCGCCAGCGGGAGGAGGACGGTCACGGCGCACCCCCTCCCCTCGGCGTCTCCAATCTCGATGTGGCCCCGGTGGTCCCCCATGATCCGATGGCAGATGGCGAGCCCGAGGCCGGTCCCTTTCGGCTTCGTGGTAAAGAAGGGATCGAAGAGGTGCTGCCGGGCCTCCGGGGAGAGGCCCGAACCCTGGTCGATCACCTTGACCACCGCCACCGAGAGACCGAAGCATCGAGGTGAGCGGCGCTCATACGCGGTCTCCAGGGTGAGTTCCCCTCCCCCCTCCATGGCCTCGGCCCCGTTCCGAATCAGATTGAGGAAGACCTGGCGGATCTGGTCGGGATCGGCAGCGATCGGCGGGACCTGCGGGTCATAGATGCGACCCACCGTGACCCCCCGACGGCGGAGGACCCGCTCCTCCAGGGCGAGGATCTCTTCCAGGATCTGGTTGACGTTGCACTCCACCACACGAGGAGGGCTCGGCTGGGCGAAGGCGAGCATCCCCTCAACGAGCCCGTTCAGCCGGTCCACCTCGCGGATGATCACGTCGCAATATTCCTTCAGGGCAGCGGGAAAGGTCGACTCCGCCATGAGGAGTTGCGCGGCCCCCCGCACCCCCATCAACGGGTTGCGCACCTCATGCGCGATGCCCGCCACCAGCGTTCCCACGGCCGTCAGGCGCTCCGCCCGGCGCACCTGCTCTTCGAGTTCTCGAATCCGGGTAAGGTCCCGAAGGAGGAGGACGCCCCCCCGGGCCTCTCCGCTGTGGTCGGACAAGAGTGAGGCCATTACGCTCACCGAGACCTTTCCCTGGGGATTCTGCACACTGGCCTCATGCTCGGCATGGGCCCGTCCGGTCTCCATCGCGCGATCCACGAGGGCGATGAGGGGAGAGGTAGTTCCCAAGAGGCTCGCCAGAGGCTTGCCGTGAGCGGTGGCGGCCGAGACTCCTAACAGCTCTTCGCCAGCCGGATTGAGGAAGGTGACCCGGAGGTTGCGGTCCACGACCACCAACCCATCCTGCAGGCTCTCGAGGAGGTCCTCGTAATTCACCTGCGCGCTAGTGAAGCGCTCCACTCTTTCGAACTCCTGTCGCTCGCGCACCAGCCTCTCGCGAACGGCTGGCCCTGAGCCGTTGCCGAAGGGCTCAGCGCCATCATAACCCAACGTGTCGCGGTCGCACAAGGGAACACCCCCCTGCATCCCTGCCGCTCATCCCTTGACACCTCCCCGTGGCCATGGTAGATACTCGGGGCCGCTCGCACGCGTCCTAAGATTGACGTCCTGGCTCGACCGGCAGGCGTCGGCGAGACCACATGCCCCCATGAAGAGGTGACATGCCCGCCGCCGGATCCCTTTCCTTCAAGTCTCGAGAGTCCCTGCAGGCCCTCTTCCGCCCCCAGAGCGTGGCCGTGATCGGGGCATCCACCGCGCCCGAGAAACTCGGCTACCAGATCTTCAAGAACATCCTCGACGCCGGCTTTCCCGGCACGGTGCACCCCATCAATCCCAAGGC
>JAHFDE010000119.1 GCA_023249165.1 Candidatus Methylomirabilota bacterium
CTTTCAGCATATTACCTGGTCAGCCCGTGAATGGGCGAGCGGAGCCCCGCTATATCTCATGCAGATCTACTTTCTGGCGTACCTCGGGATGTTTCTTCTCGGCCTTGTGATGGCGACGTACGGCCACCTCAGCTCCTTCTCCGGTGTGGTCCAACGCTACTCGGCCTTCGCGTCTCTGGTGAGTCTTTACGCCCTGACCTTCCCGCATCTTCACCGAGGGGTTGAGTGGTCGGGGGCAGGTAGCCGTCTCCGGGTGGCCGCCCAAGCCCCCTGGGTCTTGGCGACCATGATTGCCCTGGCTACGGTGATCGCTCTGGCCATATGGCACCGGGTCCGCACCTCCGGGGTGGACCGACCGATTTACCTCAAGTGGGGAGACGGCTTGCTCGGCCTGACGATCCCCCTCCTCCTGGCCAATCTCTTTCTGACCGGAACGCATGGTGGGCCTGTCGCCATTGCATTCAATCTCCTCTTCCTTGCAGGGCTCGTGTGGCTCATCTTTGCGGGCATGCACGGCAATGACCGGGCCTTGATCAATATGGCCTTTGTCTTTTTCGGCCTGGGGTTGCTGAGCCGCTATTTTGACACGTTCTGGACGCTGCTCAATCGGTCGTACTTCTTTATGGCCGGCGGGCTCCTCCTGATCGGGGGCGGGTATCTGCTCGAAAAACAGCGGCGGAAGCTGACTGCCCGCATGCAAGCGGCCCAGGCTCAGGGTGGACGGCCATGAGAATCACGCTGCGCCTGATTATCCTGATCGCACTCCAATTCGTCGTCCTGGCGTCGATGATCGCCATGAAGCAGTGGACCTTGAGCAGTGGCACCCCCATTGTGCTCGAGACTGAGCCAATCGATCCCCGTTCCCTCTTCCAGGGAGATTATGTGCGTCTGAACTACAAGATCAGCACCCTGCGCCCGGCCGAGCTTCCCTCGGACCGTCCGTTCAAGAAACACGAGCGGATCTACGTCCTCTTGAGGAATGGGGACCCTTACTGGGAGCCGGTCTCGCTCCATCACGAACGGCCCGGATTGCCGCCCGACCACGTCACCCTCAAGGGGACGGTAATCCGTGCGGGGAACAGGCGGTGGAACCGGCAGTCGCAGTCGTGGGAAGCGACCGAGCACCTGATGGTGCGGTACGGCATCGAGAATTACTTTGTCCCGGAGGGTGAGGGCCGAGACCTGGAGCGTCCGAAGCCGGGAGAGAAGATTTCCATCCGTGTGGCAGTGGATCAGTTCGGCAATGCTGGGATCAAGGCCATGTTGGTCAATGGGCAGCCACGGTACACCGAGACCCTCTTCTGATTCCCCCCCCACTCCTTGGCAGTTTCGATGACCTCCCGCTTTGGCCGAGCGTTCCCGTGGTGTAGAATGGTGCGGTTATGCGGTGGCTGGTGGACGGCTACAACGTGATCCGGTGCGATCCGAGGCTGGCGGCTCACGAGAACGAGAGCCTGCAGGCCGGGCGCGACGCGCTCTGCCGTCTGCTTGCCGCAGCCGCCCGATCCTCAGGCGACCAGTTCATCGTTGTGTTCGACGGTGCTCGTGGAGGGGGGACGGCGTTGGGCAGTAGGGGCGTGCGCGTGGTCTTCTCCCGCGCTCAGGAGAGGGCCGATGATGTCCTGGCGCATCTGGCGAGTGCGGGAGTCGCCGTGGTCTCGACCGACCGCGAGGTTCAGAAAGCGGCTGCTCGCGCGCGGGCCATCGCCATAACCGCCGATGACTTTCTCGCCCGCGTCCTGGCGCCCCCCAGCCCCGATAAGGACGAGGAGGAGGACGAAGTCCTTCGGGAGCCAAAAAGCGGGAACCCCCGTCGCCTCTCGAAGAAGGCGCGAGCGGCGGCCCGCGCACTCAATCGTCTCAGGCATCGCCCCAAGCGGTCTCCGTAGGGACCTTGACCCCGAACACGCAGGCCGTTCGAAGCAGGCTGCCCGCCTCCTCTTCTCCCTCCTCCGCCTCCGGCTGACCCTTTCCTCCTTGCTCCGCCGCCGGTGAATGAAGCGGCAGCCTCAAATGCCACCCGGAACCCGCATCAACCGCGACGCCTTCGGGCCCAGTGGATCGCCTCCAGGATGTCCTTCTCGGTTAGCCCGAGGGCCTTGATTTTAGTCCGCACGGTCTTGAGCCGCTCGCTCAGAGCGTTAATCACGACGGGCTTCAAGACCACATCGCCGTCGCGGAGGGAAACCTCAAAGTACTCGACGTCGGGCAGTTGACGGACGATAGCCGTCGGCAGGGTGATCTGGTTCTTCGATGTCTTCTTCACCAACATCGCTTAGAGTTCCGTGCTCTCGGCTGGGAACAAGCGCAGAAAGTCTTTCAAGCGAAGAATGGCAGTGCCCTGATATTCCCTCAGCTTGAGCAAATGTGTGTCGCCCGTGACGATTACATCGGCCTTCGCTTCAAGAGCGCACTCCAGGATGCGATTGTCAGGTTCATCTGCGAGGACCTTAACGGGCCGGTGAGGCTTTACGACGGTTGCAGCCCGACTGATCAATCTGAGGGCGGCTGTGATTTCCCCCTGTTCGATGCTGAACTTCTCCCGGAGGGTGTAGGCAAACTCAGTCAGGATGGGTATCGAGGTATAGAGGGTGACTTTTTTGTGTTGCGCAAGAGTGAGACCGCGTTGTGCCTCTCCACCTGGAGCGAGAAAGGCGGAGATCAGGATGTTCGTGTCGAAGACCGCCTTCACTAGTGCCGTTCCAACTTACTGCCCTGGACACGGGCAAGGAAGCGAGCAAGCCTGGCCTTGGCGACGCACACCTCTGTATGGGGTGAGAAGAGCTGGAACGGCTCTAGCGGTCCTCAAAGACAATTTTCTCAATCTCCTTTTCGGTGAAACGCCTTCCCGCCTGACGAGTCATACGCCGTTGCAATCGGTAGAGTTCCTGCTCTTCACGAACCGCTTGGTACACGGCAAACATTTCACGGAAGAGCTCGCTCTTGTTTTTGCCCAGCTCCTTGGCGACGGCCTCGTACTCCTCAGCCAGGTCCGGAGGGAGAGAGACAGCAAGCAGCCGTGATGTTCGACCCATAAATCAACCTCCTTAGTGTGTATAACTCGTTTATACTTTACAGGGGAATCGAGATTGGGGCAAGAGGAAAATGTGCCTTACGCCAACGGGGGGATGGTGTCGTCGACCTCGAAGCCTTGGGCCTCGATCATACGATGGGTGTCGGCGGCGGTCTGGCCTGGCGTGGTGAGGTAGCCGTTCACGAAGAGGGAGTTGGCGGGGTACATCGCGAGGGGCTGCATGTCTCCGAGGTTCAGTTCCCGACCCCCCGCGACCCGGATCTCTTTGGTTGGATTCACGAAACGGAAGAGGCAGAGAGCCTTGAGGCAGCGCTCGGGGGTGAGCTGATGGTTCCCCTCCAGTGGGGTCCCCGGGATTGGATGCAGGAAGTTGACCGGAATCGAGGCCACATCGAGCGCCCGGAGGCTCAGCGCTAGGTCGATGACGTCCTCGTCCGTCTCACCCATCCCGATGATCCCACCGCAGCAGGTGCTGAGGCCCGCCCGCCGGACATTCTCAACCGTCCGCACTCGATCGTCGTAGGTGTGGGTGGTGCAGATCTGGGGATAGAAGCGCGGGCTGGCGTTCAGGTTGTGGTTCACGCGCTCGACCCCCGCGTCCTTGAGGCGTCGTGCCTGCTCCTCGGTCATGAGTCCGAGACAGACACAGATGTTGATATCCACCCGCTCCCGAATCTCCCGGACAATCGAGGCGAGACGATCGATGTCCCGGCTGCTCGGCCCCCGGCCACTCGTCACGATACAATACCGCACCGCCCGGGCCGCCTTGGCCCGATAGGCGCCCTCCACGAGTTGCGCTCGGGAAAGGAGCGGATACTTGGAGATGGGGGCCTGCGAAATGGCCGACTGTGAACAGTAGTGACAGTCTTCCGGACAGAGGCCACTTCTCGCATTGATCAGCATATGGAGGTGCACCTTGCGTCCGCAGAAGTGCTCACGGACGCGAAGGGCCGCTTGGAGGAGGCGTTGAAGGTCCTCTCCAGGGTCGCTGAGGACGCCAAGCATCTCCTCCCGGCTCGGGACCTCTCCCCGGATCGATTTTTCTGCAAGTCCTTGGTAATCCATGGCACCCATCCATAGCAGATTCCAGGCGAGAAGCCAAGGGATTTTGCCGGCGGTCTGCGCTCATTTCGCCTTTCCAGCGCGTGTGATACACTAAGAATCTATGCATGCAGAGCTTCTCGAAAGCTTCCGTCTCCGTTACCCATTCGCCCTCGATCCCTTTCAGGAGGAGGCGATCCGCTGCATCCTGGAGGGCGGCTCGGTCATCGTCTCGGCACCGACCGGCGCCGGGAAGACCCTCATCGCGGAGTTCGCGATTTACAAGGCGCTGGCCACGGGGAGGCGCCTTGCCTACACCACTCCCCTCAAGGCCCTGAGCAATCAGAAATTTGCCGATTTCTGTAAGCAGTACGGCGCGGAGTTCGTGGGAATCCTGACGGGAGATGTCAAGGTCAATCCGGGCGCCCCACTCGTGGTCATGACCACCGAGATCCTCCGCAACAAGCTCTACACCCACTCCCTGGAGGATATCGCCTACGTGGTGCTGGACGAATGTCACTACATGGGAGACGAGGGACGAGGCACGGTGTGGGAGGAGGTCATTATCAATTGCCCTCGGGAGATCCAGCTCATCGCGCTCTCGGCCACCGTGGGTAACATTGACGAAATCGCGGAGTGGATCAGCGGAGTCCACCGGCCCATCCGGGTTGTGGTGCATCAGTCGCGTCCCGTTCCACTCCACTACTACCTCTGTGGTCCAAAGGCAGAGATGGTCGAGGTCGATGGGCGTTCCCGGGCTCAACTGTATCAGGCGGTGAGTTCCTGGGGAAGCATCCCCCGGGTTCGCATGCGGGGACGCCAGGATCGGGAGCGACGTGCGAGGCCCGTTAGGTGGCGGGTGAGCCCATCGGCCCTGGTCCCGAGCCTGAAGACGCGAGGGTGGCTTCCGGCCATCTACTTCATCTTCAGCCGGGCCGGATGTGAAGAGTCCCTCCGACGGTTTTTGGAGGAAGGGCTCTCTCTGTTGGACGCCAAGCAGCAACAGGAGGTCGATGAGGCGATTGCGACCTTTGTCAGCGAGAATCCGACCCTGGTGAGTAAGTCGGAACTGAACGCGTTGATCTTCGAGGGGCTTCGTCGAGGGACGGGGGTGCATCACGCCGGGATCCTTCCCGCCCTCAAGCGTCTGACCGAGACGTTATTCGAGCGGGGACTGATCCAGGTGGTCTTTGCCACCGAGACGATGAGCCTCGGCATCCATATGCCGGCCAAGAGCGTCGTGATCCAGACCCTGACCAAGCGGAGCGATGTCGGCTTCCGGACCTTGAGCCACAATGAGCTGACCCAGATGGCTGGCCGCGCCGGCCGGCGAGGAATCGATCCTGAGGGCAAGTGCGTTATTGGCCTCGACGGCCCGGAGGCTGTGGAAGAGACGCTGCATCTCATCCGGAAGCAATCGGAACCCATCGAGAGCCGGTTCCGGATCGGGTACAGCTCTGCCACCCTGCTGCTTCTTACCCACAGGGACCCTCACGATATCCGTCGCAATATCGAATCCAGCTTCGGTCAATTCCAGAATCGGAAGCGGATTCGACTGATCGAGGAGCAGATCAAAGGGCTCAGGGAGGGGCTTGAAGAAAGTCGGGCGGTGGATATCCCCTGCTGCACCGTTGAAGAGCTACTCGCCTATCAGGAGAAGCGGCAGGAGGTGGAGGCGCTGAGGCAAGAACTTCATCAGCTCCGGATAGCGGAGGGCCCGGTGGCCCGGCGGGGGCGGAGACGACGGGGGCATTTTCATCGACGGGAAGAGGAGGGCAAGACCGTTTCGGTCCAGGACTACCTGGCGGCCAAGAGACGGATCGAGGAGAAAGCAGCGGCCCTCGGCGCTCTCTCCTGCCACAGTTGCCCGGAACGGCGGCGGCTGGAAAAGCTCCTGAAAAGGGAGCGACGGCTGAGAGAGACCATCCGGACCCAGATGGAAACCCTCGAGCATCTCCAAAATACGTACTGGGAGCAGTTTCTGCGGGTCGTCGAGGTCCTCAAGCACTTCAACTGTCTGCGGAATGGAGCCCTCAGCACCCAGGGGATGTTGGTGGCCTCCCTGCGCCACGACAATGAGCTGTTGGTGGCCCGGGTCGTCTTCTCGGGAGTGCTGAGTGGGCTCAAGGCGCACGAGATGGTGGCCGTGCTTTCCTGTCTCGTGGAGGAGCCTCGCGAAACCGAGGCCTATTTCGCCCGACAGCTGCTCAAGCGCGAGCGGCATCTCAGAGACCGGATCCGACATATGGAGATGTTGGCCCGGGAGGTGATGGACGTCCAGCGGGCGCATCGGGTCTTCCTCCCGGTGTCCCTGCACACGACCTATCTTGCAGCGGCTTATGAGTGGGCGGCGGGGGAGGAGGATTGGCTATGCTTGGTCGAGAGCCAATACGAAGGCCATGAAGGAGACCTGATCCGGGCCTTTCGGCGCCTCATCGATCTTTCGCGGCAACTCCTCGAGTCCTCCGAGCTGCCGCCGGCGCTCCGCGATGATCTGCGTGCGGGGGTGCGGGCCCTGGATCGAGGGATCGTTCTCGAGAGCGCGTTGATATAGACGCGGACAGCAGTGTTCAGCACAAAGGGGTGGGAGTCCCGTGGGCAACCTCGTGTTTGCAGATCAGAGGGGACGGATCGCGGACCACCCGACCCTGGAGATGGGTGGGGCGTCCGGAGGCGACTGGGTCCGCGTCCCAGACAAGGAGCTGATCGCCTTGCCTGAGGGGGCGCGCCTCTTTACGATGCCGGGGGCGCACCCGGTCGGGTGGAATACGGCGCTCTGCACCTTCGAGGCGATCAAGGCGGTTGGCAGGCGGGAGGCGCTGGCGGTGGCGGCCTTCCTGCC
>JAHFDE010000120.1 GCA_023249165.1 Candidatus Methylomirabilota bacterium
ACCGATACGAGATGGCGATCCGGATCGTGCCGGGGATCACCGGGAGCGGGACGGCGCGTCTAATGGTCTCCATCGAGGCCTGATCCAGGATGGGAAATCCTGAGGACCTGACGACCATCACCTCTTTGACGCTGCCATCCTTGGCGACCTGAAACTCAACCTCGGTGGTCCCCTCCATCCCCTGACGGCGAGCCTCAGGAGGATACTGCTTGGCTCGCTCAATCCGGTCGCGCAGAAGCTGATGCCAGCCGATCCCGCCTCTCCCAGACCCACTGCCTCGCCCGAGACCTCCGTCCACCCCATCCGTGCTCCCAAAGCCAGCCCCGGCGGCGTCCGCTCCGCCTCCGTGTTCTGCCGCCCCTGTCCCGACCCCGCCACTCAGGACGGCGCCGTCCCCTTTCGCCTCCGGCGATCCTTTCTGCCCTGCCTCGCCTGTCAACTGAGATGCACCGGTATCCGAGCGCGCGACCTCTCCATGCAGCGCCTTCGCCGTCTGCTCAACAGACGAGTCGGCAGCGCGACCGCTGGTGGTCTCCGATGCCAAAGGAACATCAGCCACCTCCCGGGCCACGGCCCGATCCATGACGGATGGGGCCACGATCGCCGGCCGAGGTCCTTCTGCCTTGCCCCGCGTCTGGCGGCCGCTCGCAGGCGGAGGCGTACTCGTCACTGCGGCAGACCGCGGTGCGACAGGTGAACTGGCAGCCGCCTGCCCGTCTCGAACGCCCAAGGGAGGGCGCCCGCGCCAGGCCACCGTTTCCGCATTGCCCGGCGCCCCCCCGCTTCCGGGAACGGCACCCACCAGACTCACCTCGACCGCCGCCTGCCCGGGGGGTAGCAGATGGGGGATAGTTGCCCACCACCAGATCAGCAGAAGCATCGCCGCGTGGACCATGAGGGAAGAGATCCACGCGAGTGCCATGTGCGCTGTATGCCTAGACCACTGCTGCATTGAAGGATAGCCTATTTATAGAAGCCCGAAAATTCCAGGATTACCCCTCCCATGACGCTCGCCCCCGGGGCGGGCATGAGAAAGCGCTCCCCGCCAAAAGCCAGAACACCCCATGGCTCATACTCGGCATCGGTGATGTTATTCCCCTGCAGGAAGAGGGTGAGCGGCCCCCGCCGGTAATTCACTCGTCCTGTCATCACGTAATAGGGATCCAGCGGCTTGCTCAGATTCGCCTCGTCCCCCGACAGAAACTGTGCACCTACGTAGAGCCCGGCGAGGGAGAAGGTCAGGCCTTCGACGGGAGAGACGTTGACCCCCCAACCCACCCGATTCTGGGGGACGAGGGGAATATCGTCTCCCGCGCGGACTGGCCCCGATGCCAAGAGGGCATCGGTCTCGAAGGTCGCCTTGATGTAGGAGTAATTCACGAACCCGTTGATCAGGTTTCCGTATCGTCCCCGGAGCGTGAGCTCCAATCCTCGACGACGGGTTTTCTGCACATTCTGATTGATGCCGCCACCGGTGGTCGGATCGGTGACCACGAAGAGGATCTCATCATCGACATCGGTCTGAAACAGGGCCAGCGTTCCCTCGAAATACTCGCCCGCGCGGACCCGCGTCCCGACCTCGAAGGTGGTGGCGGTGGGCGGATCGAGGTTCGGGTTCGAGGAAAAGGGGAAGAAGGCGAAGAGTTCATTCACCGTCGGGCTACGGAATCCCTCCGAGTAACTAAAGTAAAGCCCGACGTCCTCGGTGACGTTCCAGTTCAACCCCGCCCGGGGGCTAAAGTGTTCGAAGGTCCGGACGCGATCATTCGCGGCGTCGAACTGATCGGTGAAGTCTATCCGATCCCAATCGTAGCGACCCCCGCCGCTCAGAATGAGGACCTCCGGGATCAGATCGAACCACTCCTGGAAATAGATCCCCACGACATTCTCGTCCGTCTTCGTTTCGGAGAGGGAGGGAGGAAACCCGGTGAACTCAGCGGAACCCTTGCTGTTGACATCATTTCTCGTATACTCCACGCCGGCCACAAAGACGTTCCGATGGTCACCGAAGGTGGCCTCGTTGGTCACCTGGGCAGTCAACCCACCGCTCAGAATGCCGGTTTGCGTCGTACTCTGGCTCGTGAGACCCACCGTGAAAAACTCGCGATCGAGATCCCGAACGAAGCCGTTGAGGGTGGCAGAGAAGCCGGCCGGAAGCTCCTGGCGCAGGTTGAGGATCCCCTGGTAGAGTGTCCGATCTGAGAAGTCACCCGGGGTGAGGTTCCGTGTCCGGTCTATGTTGAGGATGGCTGCCGGGAGGGTCCCAGGCTGCTCGAGGTGGTCGGTGACGAAGAGGAAGGACCCCGTGATGTCGGTTCCCGCGTCCTCAATCCGGCGGCCGACCTTGGCAAAGAGCTGTGTCACGTTCGAGTCGGAGGCCTGCCGGAAACCGTCTTCGAGCTCTTGCGTGAACCCGAGATAATAGTCGAAGCCCCCGGCCGGGCCACCCACGCTCGCCCGATATCGCTGCTGGCCAAAACTACCGCCGGCGATTTCAGCCTTCGCCTCGGGCACCGGGCCTCCCCGCTTGGTCCGGAGGTTGACCACCCCAGCCAAGGCGTTCTTTCCAAAAACGGATGCGGTCCCGGGAACGACCTCTATTCGCTGCAGATCCTTCACCGGGAGGAGATCCCAGTCCACGACGTTGAAATCGGGGGTGTTGACACGGACCCCATCCAGGAATACGGTGGTCTCCGTCACCGGTTCACCACTGAAGCCCCGCAAGTCGAGCGTCGGTTCAAAGGGATTGCCGGTCTGGTTGTAGAGGGTAATCCCGGGCTCATACTGAATGACCCCTGGGACAGTGTCGTTCTCAAAGGTCTCGATCTCATCCCCGCTCACCACCCGGACCTGACCGGGATACCGCCGGAGATCGAGCGGAACATCAAGGAGTCGCGTGCTCGAGACCGTGACCCGGGGGAGACGAACGATTTCCCGTTCCTCGGCCTTTTTTTCCTCTTCGGTTTTCTCCTGCGCCCAGGGCGCCCCGATCACAGAGCCTGTGAGGGTCGCCGTCAACAGCCAAATCCTGAGAGTCTTGGAAACCATGGAACACCTCCCTTTCCGCGAAAGTGATGTTCGCCCTCCCCCGGAAAAGGTTTCCTGACTTGTGGATCATCACCACCCTGCGCCTTCCCATCGTTCGACTATCAGCTCACGACAGTGGCATGATGCAGAGGGGCTCCCCACTCACAGTGGCGGGACCGTGCTGGACTCGCACCAGCTTCCCTTTGATCCGGGGGCCTCCTGGTTCATGGTTCGGAGTTCATGGTTCAAGGTAACCAGGCTGCAATCCGGCAGCGACGAGCGCCATTACGGGCGGGGCAAGATGCGGATCATGCCCGTCTGAGGATCCGTGCCAATCCAGATGGGACAGCCGTAGGCGCTCTCGAGAATCTCCGCGCGCATCACCTCCCCAGGGCGGCCAGCGGTCAGGACCGTTCCGCCCTTCAGCAGCAGGAGTCGGTCCGAACATCCGGCCGCCGCGTTGAGATCGTGGGAGACCAGGATGATGGTCAATCCCCGTTCCGCCTTGAGTCGTCTGAGCAGTCTGAGGATCTCCATCTGATGGCTGAAATCGAGATGGGCCATCGGTTCATCGAGGAGGAGGATCCGGGGCTCCTGGGCCAACGCCCTGGCGATGACCACCCGTTGCTTCTCGCCGCCTGAGAGCTGGTCCAGATATTTGCCCGCGAGATGCCTTGTCCCCGTCTCTTCGAGGGCCTGCTCCGCGGCCCGGCGGTCCTCGCCGGTCTCAAACCCGATCCCCCGGGCGTGCGGATAGCGACCCATGGCGACGACCTGCTCCACGGTGAAAGGAAAGGCCACCTGAAACTCCTGGGGGACCACCGCCACCGTCCGGGCCACCTCCCGCTTCGTCAAGGCGTCGAGATTGCGACCGAAGAGGGTGACCTTCCCCGTCTCAGGAACGAGGACCCGACTGAGGAGGCGCAAGAGCGTCGTCTTGCCGGCGCTATTCGGCCCGATCACCCCCAGGACCTCCCCTGCCTCGACGACAAACGAGATCCCGTCGAGCACGCGCCCGTTGCGATAGCGAAAGGCGAGATCGGTCACCTCGATCGCCTTCATGGATAGACACCCCGGTACCGGGTGCGGAGGAGATAGGCAAAGAAGGGGGCGCCGAGAAAGGAGGTGACAGCCCCTACGGGGATCTCCACCGGTGCCGCGACCGTCCGGGCCAGCGTATCGGTGAGAACAAGGAACATCGCGCCAGCAAGGAGCGAGGCGGGGATGACCAGCCGGTTATCCGGTCCGAGACAGAGGCGGACGGCGTGGGGAACCATCAGCCCGACAAAGGCGACGGAACCGCTCACCGACACCGCCGCTCCGGTCACGAGGCTACACGCCACGAAGATGATTCGTTTCACCCGCTCGGGCTCCGCCCCAAGCTGCGCCGCCGCCTCCTCTCCCGCCGCCAGCAGGTTCAAGGGGAGGGCCTGCAGATAGATCAAGCCGGTGCCGACGAGGAGGCAGCCCACCACGACACCGAGGGTGGGGTAGTCCGCAAGGCGCAGCTGTCCGATGAGGTAGAACACGACCCCCCGCAGCTCTTCAGCCCGAATCAAGGCCGAAGCCACCATAATGGCCGAGGCGAAGAAGAGTGAGACCACGACACCGGCGAGGAGGAGGGTCTGGATCGGAAGCCGGCCATCGATGCTGGCGATGCCGTAGACCGCCACCGCCGCCACCAGCGCGCCGGCAGCGCCACAGAGAGGCAGGAGGAGGATCCCGGCCCCGGTGCCAAGCCCTGTGAAGACTCCCATGACCACGCCGAAGGCAGCGCCACTCGAGACACCGAGGATACCGGGGTCGGCTAACGGATTGCGAGAGATCGCCTGAAAACCCGCTCCGGCGAGGGAGAGAGCTGAGCCGACGATCGCCGCGAGGAGGACGCGGGGAAGCCGCAGCGTCAGTACGATGGTCTCCTGTGCCTCTGTCCAGAAGACCGGGAGGGGAAGGATCTTCGCACCGAGGATCGCCATGCTCTGAAGCCACCCGACGCGGACCGTCCCCATCGACAGGGCAAGGACGACCGCCGCCGCAAGCCCGGCCGTCAGGACTGCCATCACACCCATGAGACGCCTGAGCATCACGGACCACTCCCAGGGAAGGCCTCGGGGTGGAGCAGACGAGCCAGGAGCTCCACGGCGTCCACAATCCGGGGCCCGGGACGGCTCATCAGACCAGCATCGAGGACTCGGATGGTCCCTTCCCGCACCGGACGGACCTCTCGCCACCCCGGCAAATGGCGGAGGGCCTGTTCGTGGTGCAGGCCACCACGATCCAAGGCCAGGAGGATCACATCGGGCGGATCGAGGACGAGCTCCTCCAGCGAGTAGCGGGGAAACCCGGGCGTTCGCACGATGTTTGCTCCCCCCGCCAGGTCGATCAGATCATCGACCACGGTCTCCCCGCCTGCCACGATCAGGGGATCGATCCAAACGACATAGAGGACCCTCGGCCTGGCCAACACGCTGACCTTCCGCGAGACGGCCGCCATGCGTCGCCGCATGTGGGCAATCAAGCCCTCGGCCTGCGGCTGCCTCCCGACCGCCTCCCCAACCTTCAGAATGGAGGCCAAAACTCCCTCGACCCCCACCGGCTTCACCCCGAAGACCGGGATCTGGAGCTGCTCGAGTTGAATCAAGGTCTCCCAGCGGTTGGCATCCGCCGCGATCAGCACGAGGTCGGGTCGGAGCGTGACGATCACCTCTAGGTTCGGATCAACGCCCCCGCCCACTGTGGGCTTCCCTCCCGCCTCGGGGGGATAGTCGGCATAATCGGTCACTCCCACCACCGAATCCCCCGCACCGAGCGCAAAGAGGATCTCGGTGAGGCTCGGGGCAAGTGGGACGATGCGACGGGGTGGCCCCTGAAGTTCGACCTGCCGTCCCACCATATCGACAAAGGTCGCCCCGCGTGCCGGCAGCACCCAGAGCAGGATCGAGAAGACCCACAGCGCCCTTCCTCCTTTCTTCCTCGTCATCGCTTCACCTCAAGCAGACAATAGATCGCGTCACCCGCGCGGCCCGGGCCTGCCCGATCTCGCCCCCCTCGGACGTGACAAAGGAGTTCAACGCCATGTTCTGCGCCTTGAAGGGGGCCACCCGATGCCCGTCCTGGGCCAGGATCCGGCAGAGACCGGCGACGAGAAGACTCTTGCCCACATGGGAAGCCGTCCCCTGGATCATCAGGCTTCTCGCGCGCATCAATCCCCCTCTCCACCGCCGTGAGCCGGAGAGCGGAGCCGGGCGGACAGGTGCCCTAGGAGCACAGGATTCGAGGCCAGGTGGAGATGCGTATAGGAGCCCAGGGCATTCCCCCGCACAATCCCCTCTACCTCAACGCCACCTGTGGAATCGATGGACCGGAGTGCATCCCCTTCAGCGCTGCTCGTCAGACGGGAAAAATGGAACTCGTGCCCCTTCAGCCGATCCCCAGGGCGAAAGAAGGCGCCTGCTTTGAGCACCTCGACCTCTTTATACTTGAGCGCCTGCAGCCTTTCGGTCATGGCCGTTCGGATCGGAAGGAGGCCCACCATCGGGAACGTCCGACCATCCGACGTGGTGAGCGTTTCTCCGAGGTACATGAAGCCTCCGCACTCGGCGTAGAGACGGCCGCCTGCCTCATGAAAACGGAGCACGGCCTCCCTCATCGCGACGTTGTGAGAGAGTTGATCGGCAAAGACCTCGGGAAAGCCCCCACCGAAATAGAGCAGATCGGCCTGCGGCAGAGTGGTGTCATGGAGCGGCGAAAACTCGACGATCGCAAAGCCCCAGTGCCGGAGCAGGTCGATGTTGTCTTCATAATAGAAGGTGAAGGCCTCGTCCCGCGCGACCGCGAGGCAGAGCTCCGGA